>CAZKZR010000116.1:0-7954 GCA_964557245.1 uncultured Anaerolineaceae bacterium
CCCGCATTGCCAGCGGCTTCAGCTCCGGGACCTTCAAGTGGGTCGCGGCATCAGCGTTCGTTTCGGCTGTCGTTGTGGTGTCGGCCATGGTCGTGTTCGCGATGCGGGATACCGGCGGCGAAGGCACGGACCACGCCGGTGACGGCATCGAAACGCCCACGGCAGGCTCGCCGACGCCCGGCGCAACCGCATCTCCCGCGCCCTCGGAGACGCCGAGCTCCACCACGGTTCCGAACCCGACCGGCGAGACGGTCGCGGGTGTTCCCGTGTCCGGATTGGTCTTCGGAACGCCGGGATCCCTGCCGGTTCCGCTCTCGGTCATCGTCGAGAAGGGCTGCTACCAGTGCGATGGCCCTACTTCCGGCTTCGAACGGGTCACCCTCGACGCGAACGGCCAGCTCAAAGTGGAGAAGCTGAACACGCCGACCCCCGGCTATATCTTCAGCCAGTACTGGGACCCGGCCGGGCGAGAGCACTACCTGAGCGTCTGCTCGCGCGGCTACTGCGGCGGAGTGGGCCAGGTCAGCTCTGACGCCCAGACGACGGTGTATCAATCGAAGGACGGCGGGGTGACCTGGAAGTCACTGGCGACGTTCGACGGGCCGGTCTCAATCGCCACGTTCACTCCGGCCGGCCCGGTGCTGAACCGCAGCGTTTATGCGAACGGATCGGCCAACTACAAGTTCCAATTGCTGGGGACGAACCAGGAACTGCCTATGCCAGCCGGGGCGACGCCCGAGTTTGTCGACGCGCGGCTCATCGGCTGGCGGCTGGCGGATGGCAAGACGGTGCAGGCGTTGGACGGCACGACGCTCGTGGTGCTCCCGGACGTGCCAATGGATCAGAACTCGTTCCGCGGTATCGGCATCGAAGGCGTGCTCGCTAACGGAGACATCCTCATTAACTGGCTGAACCGGTCAGCTACGAATAGCCTGCAGACGTACATCGGCGTTGTCCGAAACGGGCAGCTGACTTCGGTGTTCAAAGGAACGGGGACGTTGAGTGTCGGCAACTGGCTGAACCAGGGCGTAGCGTTCGGCAACGTGACCCTTCCCAGGGCGGACGGGTCTCCGACCGACGCGCCGCTTTACCCCGCGATGATCGACCTCTCGACCGGCACGGTGAGCGTCCTCGAGCTGTTTGGCAAAGTTGGGAACAGCGCATACGACGGTCAGCGCAATCGCATCCAGTTGGTGGAACCCGGGCCCTTCCTGCGGGTTACGGGCGCCGGCGACTGCCTGAACGTGCGCGAGAACCCGTCGACGAGCGCGAAGGTGATCGGTTGCTTCGCCGATACGGTGCTGCTTCGAGACCTGGCGCAGGAGCAGAGCGCCGGAGGCATAACCTGGAAGAAGGTCCAGACCCCTGACGGCACGCCGGGCTGGGCAAGCGCCGAGTTCCTCGCCCGTTAGCCAAATCGAATCTGATTCGGGCGCCTAATGCGGGAGCGCCTGCGCCGAGAATAGGGAGAACCCCTACGGGCAGGCACTCGCGCAGCGCCAATTCGGGTGTCAGGATGTTGCAAACGCGTGACGCAGCTTCCCGCAAGGTGGCACCGTTGCAGATTTGAAGGCATGATCCGAACTATGGCAGGGAAAGCGCCCCTCCTGATGGCCCTGGTTCTCTTCGCGATCGGCGTTTCGGGGCTTGCCCTCACGTCCGCCGAACGAGCGTCGTGGGGCCCCTTCGAGCCCGGTGCTCCGGCGGCCACGCAGCAGGTCCAGCTCATCGATACCGGCACGCCCTTCACGGCCCCCTCGCTCGACGAGCTCTTCACTTCGCGCATCGAAACCGCGATCGCCGCTGAGCCCGCGCCGGAACTCGTGGCCGATATCGCGACGCCCGAACCCACAGCTACCGCGCTTCCGCCCCTCAAGGTTTACGGCCTCTCCGCGGACGACGGCGGCGTGAGCGCCGCCGGTGTCAGCCCGACGCCCCCTCCGGTCAGGATCGTCAACGTTTCACACGATGACACGACGGATGCGGACGACGGCGAAGAGGAAGATGTGGCGATTGGTGAAATCGGACTGACAGCTACCCCTGCGCCTGAACCTGAGGCGACGCCGGCGCCCACGCTGCCCCCGGCGCATCATGACGAGGCGACCCCCGAAGTCACACCGACTCCTGAGCCTGTCGCAACTCACACCTCCAACTAGATCAGCGCAGGAATTCGGCGCTCGCCCAGCCCAGCTGCCCGCCCGGCGTGTGCACCTGCCGCCACGTGACGCCGCCGTTCGACTGATCCGGCGTTTCCACTCCGCCGAGCAGGACATCATCCGCAACACAGGCGAGAACCCGCGCCGAAAGCGAGGGCGACTCGCGCACATTCAGACAATCGCCCGCGCCGGTCACCCGGTAGAACGGCGCCCGGCCCGGCGAATGTTCGAGCAACCCCGTCGTCTTCAGGTCTTCCATCCAGGCGAAGGTTCCGGGCGGCCGCCCGGCATCGAGTTCGGCGAAGCGGTGCACGGTGCCATCCTTCAGGTTTAGCACTCCGCCGAAGCTCACATCCCGCACGTAGTCCTTCGATGTGCCGAAGCGGAAACGTCCGAACAGCGCGGAGGGTTCGCCGCCGCTCCGTGGGAATTGCCCGCTGATCCAGAGCGTGTCACCGGGCAACGCGTACAGGTCTCGCAGCTGGCCGTTGCGGTCGATGTGGCCGACGTACCAGTAGAACGGCTGCTGCTCCCAGCCCACCTTGAACGTGGATTCGGCCCAGGTGAGGTAATTCTCAAGGTACTGCAGATCCGTAGCGGCAATGTTGGGGCGGTACTTCTCCGCGAACAGCGGCCCGAACAGCGTGCCGCCCGCCTGGTCGTAGTACTGGCCTTCCCGGTCTCGCCAGACGACTGTCCCGGTGTTCAGCACCTCGGGGAAAACCTCGGCGGTCACGTTCTGGGGTAGTTCAAGGTCCGGCCCGTTCGGGTAGAACCAGTACCTTGGGTTCTCGAAGTGCGGCTCGTACGTGGTCGCCAGCACCTGCCCGCCCGCGGCGGAAAGCGAGGTCAGCGGCGGCACCGAGCCGTCCCGTTTCCAGGTGATACCGCCGTCCTCCGATTTGAACACCGTCGCGTCAGCTGTGCTTTCTGCGTCCGCTGATTCCAGCGAATAGCAGTTCCTGCCCGGTTCGCAGGTCACGAGGTAGGCGGTGCCGCTCTTCCAGTCGGCAGTGAATGCGGCTGCCTGCCCCAGCGACTCCGTGCGCCGCTTCAAGTCGTCCACCACGAGCGTTCCATCGGAAGCCCGATAGGCCCGGTAGAGGTTCGGCAGCGGCCCCGGTCCACAGGCGTCGCAGAGATATTTGAAGTACCAGGCCTCGCCCTGCTGGATCGAATACGGTTCGCCCAGCGTCATGACCACGGTCCGCGCGCCGCTCACCTTCCGTGGCGGACCGAGTTCCACGGTTGCCGGTGTGCCCGGACCGGCGCCTGTATCGAACGGCACGAAGCGCCAGTGCGGCATCGTGCCGTCACGGTCAATGCCCGCGTCGAAGTCGCGTTCGCCGCCATCCACGAACAGCCGCCGTTCGGCCGGCTCCGGGGCTTCGAACAGCGCGTACGGCAACGGTGGATTGCCCGGCGAGAAGAACACAACTTCGAGGCCGCGCGTATCCCGTGCGACCAGGTCGTCGGGCAGCGAGGTGATGGCGATGGCGAAAGCGCGCGAGCAATCCTGGCGCCCATCCGTTGCGGGGCAGCCGATGGATGTGACCCTCGGCACCCCGCCGGGCGCGCCGAGCATGTTCTGCGCGCGCTCCCCAAGTTCACGAGTGGCCCCCGGGAAGAGTGATTGGACGGTCCCGGCCCGCGCTTCGCTTTCGAGCGTGCGGGCCACGTCACAGATAGCAACGTCCACCGGGCAGGGCACGCCTGCCGCGGTCGCGGTGGCTTCCGGCGTTCCCGGCGTGGACGTGGCCGCCGGCTTATCGCCGCCGGAGCACGCCGCGAAGCCGGCGAGCACACCGGCGGCAACCAGCCCGAACAAACACTGGCGGAGCGTCATCTTCTCTTTGTAACGCGGGCAGCAGCCATTCGGTTCCGCCTTCCCCTCTCCTTAACCGGGCTGAACATCCCTGGGAACCTGCTGAGCGTATCCCGAGTGCGTCCCCAAGGAGTGACCCAGCCAGATGGAAGTACTGATGCGTCGCCGCGGCGTGTATGCCGCGGCACTGGTTCTTTGCGCCCTTTTCGCGGGCGGTTTCTTCAGCGAACGGCAGGCCGAGGCCGCCAATGGCAGCGTGAGCATCGCCGGATTCGCCTTTTCGCCGGCGTCCGTGACCATCAACCCCGGAGAATCCGTGACCTGGACTCACAACGACGGCACGACTCCGCACACGGTCACATCGAATACGGGAGCGTTCGACTCCGGTTCGCTTACTGGCGGCGGGACCTTCCAGCAGACCTTTTCAACGCCGGGAACGTTCGCTTACCACTGCGCCATCCATCCCAGCATGCAGGGCACCGTGGTGGTGACAGGCGCCGAGGCCCCGACGAACACGCCGCAACCCACCGCCACCACAGCCGCCACCAGTACTCCGGCTGCGACCAGCACCGCGCCAGCGGCGACCGCCACCCCTTCGGCCACCGCTACCACCGCCGCCACCGCAACGGCCACGACGGCCGCGGCAACTGCCACCGCGGTCCAGCCGACGGCCGCGCCGTCGTCAACGGCGACCAGGGCCGCCACCGCGGCCTCCACGACGCCCTCGGTGCTGCCGCCCAACACCGGCGATTCCGGCGGCGACGGGGGTTCGAACCTTCCCTGGGTGATGGGCGGGCTCATCGTGCTGCTGGCGATAGGAGGCGTTGGCGCCACGGTCCTCATGCGTAACCGCGCCACCTAGGGTCGAGATGCCGTCCGGGGATTCGGCCGTCAGGGGTATCCACACATCCTGACCCCATGAGCCGCATCCCCGGCCTGAGGGCGTACCAGCTGACCACGTTCGCGGGCCTCGTTGCGAATATCAGGCACCGCGGCGGACAAACGCTCACCGTGATGTTCCCAAGACAGGCGGGCAAGAACGAAATCTCCGCATGGCTGGTCTCCGCGCTCCTGATCGCCAACCAGGACCTGGGCGGCAGCGTTGTCGTTTGCGCGCCCACGCTCCGGCCTCAGCTTTCGGTCAGCCTCGATCGGACGATGAGCTACCTTTCGCGGCGCGCGCGGCAACTCCGGGTGCCGGTCGGGCGACGCGGTAACGTCATCCATTGCGGCGCCGCTTCCGCTGTTTTCCTCAGCGGTTCGCCCTCGGCGAATGTCGCCGGTCACACCGCTTCGCTCCTGCTCATCGGCGATGAGGCGCAGGACCTCGATGCCGGTTGGTTCAACCGCCAGTTCAAGCCGATGACCAGCTCAACGGGCGCCCCGACCGTGCTCTTCGGAACGCCGTGGAGCGGCAACTCCCTGCTGGAAGATGCCGTGGCCGCGAATCTCCGGCACGACGCCACCGTGCCCCCGGAAGAGCTGCTCATTCCGGGGCGGACCTGGCACCACCAGTACGCCTGGGCGGAAGTGGCGCGCTACAACGAACCGTACGGCCGCTTCGTCGAAGGCGAACGGGAACGTCTCGGCGACCGCCACCCGGCGTACCTTTCGCAATACGAACTCGTGGCGGCCGCTGCCGAGAACCGCCTGCTCACCTCCGAAAACCTCGCCTCGGCAGCGCGCGATCTCCCGGCCCTCGATGACCCCCTGCCCGGCGAGCGGTACGTTGCCGGACTCGACTTCGCGGGAGAGGCCGCCGGCGGGGATTCCACTGTGCTGACCATCAGCCGATGCATCCACGGCGGCATCGAGGTCGTCGCGGTGTACGAATGGACCGGTGTGCCGTACCAGTCCCAGCTCGAGGCTGTCATCGCGCTTGCCCGGCACTGGGACCTCGCCCGGATGGTGTGCGACGCGACCGGCCTCGGCGCCGCGCTGGTCTCGCAGCTCAAGCGGGCGCTGGGCGCGAGGGTAGTGGCGCTGCCGTTCAGCCGGCCGGAGAAGTCAGCGTTGGGATTCGCACTCCAGGCCGCCGCTGAAACCCACCGGCTGGGGATCCCCGTGCGGGGCACCCCCGCCGTGCAACGGCTGTGGCGCGAGTTGCGCGCCTGCCGGGTGGAGCTGGCCGGGCGGTTCCAGATCGGCTGGGCGGCGCCCCAGGGCGAACACGACGATTGCGTGGTCAGTCTCGCGCTCTGCCTGCGCGCAGCCGAAACCGCGGGCGGCGAACGGAAGGCCCAGGGCCGGAGCAGGGCTGCTTAGCTGAACAGTTCCTTGGTGCTGCCGGGGTTCACGACCGTGATCACCCCCGCCCAGGCCGTGCACATCGTGGTCGCGCCCACGCACAGCGCCTGCTTCCCGTAGATCATGGTCATCGGCGCGGTGGGGGTCCACGGCGTTCCGGTGACGGGGATGCACGGGGCGGGCGTCGGCACGGGCACCTTCGCCATGCCGGCTGGATTGGTCGGCGCGATGCAGGTTGGGAACGGCATGATGTTCACGAAGGGCACGCTGTCCATGATCGTGGCGGCGGGCTTCCCCTCGACAAGGACCGGCGGTCCCTGGGGGACAACGACCAGGTTTCCCGGGCCTGTCCCGAACGAGCACATGATCTGGGCTCCCATGAGTACTGGTGGCGGCATGCCGCAACGGTACCCCGCCCATAGCGCCTTTTCAATAGAAGAAGGGGAAGAAAAAGAAGGGGAAGAATCGCGAAGGCCGGGCTGCGTGGACTGCTTCCCGCGAAGCCCGTTACTCGAGGCGGCGGTGGGAAACGTCCCGGATCAGCGTCAGCATGCGCACCGGCACCCCGTTCGCGTCCAGGACGAACGAACTCTGCGTTTCTCCCGGGAACAGCGAACCGTCCAGCCGCCGCATGGTGACCTCGTGGATGTTCTGCGTGCCGGTACGCGTGTACGGGCTGTTGCTCCCTCGGCTTTCGGAAACGTACCCCTGGAGCAGTTCGAGCATCCGCGGCAGGTCTGCCGGGGCGATAAGGGCGCTGCCGTTCAGCCCGCCTTCGACATCGTCGGCTGTGATCCCGAGGACGATTTCGGCCATCCGGTTGGCATAGAGCACCTGGAACGAGTTGAGGTCCACTTCCACCAGGGCATCCGGCAGGTGGTAGCGAAAATCGTTGTACTCGCGGCGTAGCGCTTCGTACTCCGGGTGGAAATCGCGGCCGGCGCTCATCTGGCTCATGTCCGAGTGATCGGCAACTTCCCGGGTCACCTTCAACCTTTTCCCGCCCGCCGGAGGGCTTGTCCGGCCATGACGATTCGTTTCTGTCTGTAAATTCTCAGGGAAAACCCGTAACGGACACCAGATCTCCACCGTCTTATCCCATTACCACGCGTTCGCCGCGCCGGATCAATCGGCCGCGCGGTTCGCTTTTTCGAAGGGTGGGGGGACAGCATGACGCTGGCATTACACGGGAAATCTCGCGGCAGGGCGGCCCTGCTCCTGCTTCTTGGTTCAATTGCAGCCTTCGGCGCACTGGTCGCCGCGATAGCGCTCGAACCGGCGAAGCCCGCGGCCGCCACGGTTACCGTGCCGCTCAACACCGACCATGTGGGCGCCACGAACCCCGGCTTCAAGTCCGATAGCTGTCCCGCGCCGCCCGCCGGCCAGGAGGGCTGGTACGGCTGGCACTTCCTCATGCCCGCCAACGACGACTTCACTTCGCTCACCGTCACCTTCCAGAACGCGGGGACGATCAGCGCGAACCCCTTCCCCGGGACGGCCTTCATCGCCGACCCCGACAATTCGCACGCCTACGTCTGGACGCCCGGGCCGGACACGCTCATGAGCGGTTCCGCCACCGTGGCCGGATCTACGGGGCCGGACAAGTTCAATCTCAGCCATATCTGCAGCGGCGTGATCAGCCCCACGGCCACCCCGACGAACACGCCCACCGATACCCCGACGAACACGCCGACGAATACCCCGACCGACACCCCTACCAGCACGC
>CAZKZR010000117.1:0-7901 GCA_964557245.1 uncultured Anaerolineaceae bacterium
GTGCCGGAGCAGATGGCGGCGATGGCGTAGCGCTCGCCGGTTTCCTGGAGCTGGTAGGCGGCGGTCATGACGAGGCGCGCGCCGCTGGCGCCGATCGGGTGGCCCATCGCCACGGATCCGCCCTTGCGGTTCACGCGCTCCGGATCCCAGTTCAGCTCCTGGCTACAAATCAGCGGGACGCAGGCGAAGGCTTCGTTCACCTCGAGGACGCCGATGTCGTCGATGGACAGGTTTGTTTTGGCGAGCAGCTTCTTGATCGCGTAGGCGGACGCGACCGAGAAATCGGCGGGGCGAGTGGCTGATTCGGCTGTGGCGACGATGCGGGCCATTGGCTTGATGCCGATCCGACCGGCGCCGGGTTCGCTGGCGACGATCATCATCGCGGCGCCGTCGGTGACCCCGGGGGCGTTGCCGGCGGTGATCGCCTTCGTGCCCCAAACGGTCGGGATGCGGGCGAGCCGCTCGACGGTCGAGTTCGGGTGCGGGCCTTCGTCTTTAGCGAGCGCGACGTGGTTGGGGTCGCGTTTGTTGGGGACCGGGGTGATTTCTCGTTCGAAGTAGCCGGCGGTCTGGGCGGCGCCCCAGCGCTTCTGGCTGAGCACGCTCCATTCGTCCATCTCGGTGCGTGAAACTTCGCGGTTGGCCGACATGATGTCCGCCTGATTCGCCATGTGGACATCATCGAAGGCGCACCAGAGGCCATCGTGGACCATCCCGTCGACGAGCGTTTTGTTGCCCATGCGGGCGCCCCAGCGCGTGTTCACATCGTAGTAGGGAGCGTTGCTCATCGATTCCATGCCGCCTGCGATGGCGATGTCGCTCTCGCCGAGGCGGATGAGCTGGTCAGCCATGGCGACGGCGCGCATGCCACTGCCGCAAACCTTGTTCACGAGCGTGCTTGGGGTGCTATCAGGCAGGCCGCCGGCGATAAGCGCCTGGCGGCTGGGAAGCTGGCCCGCTCCAGCCTGGAGGACCTGGCCGATGACCACATTGTCGACGAGGTCCGGAGCGAGGCGGTTACGTTCGACCAGCCGCGAAATGAGCAGCGCGCCCAGCTCAGCGGCGGTGTGGTCTTTGAGCGAGCCGCCGAACTTGCCCCAGGGTGTCCTGGTGGCATCGAGGATGTACGCGCCGGTCATCAAAACGAGGGTACACGATGGGATGGGGAAAGCGGGAAAGCCGCGAGCAACTGCCCGCGGCTTCCAGCTAATCCAGGTTCGGTGCGGCCGCTACTTGCTCCCGGCGTACAGCGCGCTCTTGGCCTCGGAATAGTCCTTCGCTTCGACAACCTGGGCGCCCGCTGGAGGCGTGAATGCGAGGACTGCCCGGTCGACGATTCCGCCGGTTTCGAAGGAGAGCGCCATGTAGGCCTTGGAGACGGCGCCGGCCGGATCGCGGGCTTCAACTTTGAGCTGGATGGTTGTCTCCTTGTCGATCCAGACGGTGTAGCTGCCCATTTCGTCCGCGGCGGCGGCGAGCTTCTGCTTGTCCGGTTGAGCGGGATCGGGGGTGCACGTGCTGGGAGTGGGCACGACTTCGATGACGTAGGTGTCTCTCCCGGCGACCTGGGCCGAGCCGCGCGAGAGCGCTTCCTGGCAGCCTTCAATCACCATCCCGCCAATCAATTCCTCGAGCGTGGTTGTGCCGGCATCGAAATCACGCAGGCGTGCTTCTTCTCCACCGCCGATGTGGACGACCCTCAGTTGGCCGTTCACCGACGCGTACAGCCACGTGTCGGTTGGCGTGACGGTCTGCCCATAGAGCAGCGTCCCATCGGTGCTGCGCGTCTCGGAGCGATTACCGGCCGCGCCGAACGACCATGTTTCGGTGACGAAGGGCTGATTGCCCTTGCCCTGGAAAGATTCGCGAATGTGGTACGGGTTGGACGCCGTTTTGAGTTTGGCGGAAGCGTCGGCGCTGCGGGTGAGCAACTCCTCGGCGTTCACCGTCGTCGCGCCGCCGAGGTAGCCGGGGAGGAAGGCAATGGCGGCCGCAAGGCCCGCCGCTACAGCGCCGGCGGCGGCCAGCTGCCAGCGGCGGGGATGGGGCACGAGGCGCCGTGGCGCCAGCGTCGCGGTGGGGGCGGCGAACTGGAGCGCCGGGATAGGCGCCGCGAAGGCAGACTCCAGGTCGCGCTCCAGCGATTCGAATTCATTCGTGTTGGTCACGGTAGTGCTCCTTCAGCGTTTGCAGCGTGCGTTGCAGCTGCTTCTTGACCGCATCGGGGGATTTCCCGACGAGCGGCGCGATTTCGGCGGCGGTGAGGCCGCCGGCGTAGCGAAGCGCGAGGAGATCGCGCCTGGCAGGTTCGAGTTGGGCAAGCCGGGAACGAAGCTCACGGAGCCTTTCGGCGCGCAGCAGGGCCAGTTCCGGCGAATCGTCCGGGTCTTCCGGGATGTCTGGAGCGAATTCCCAGGCGAGGACCGGGCGGCGCTTGCGGTGAGCGTCGACGGCGGTGTTGCGAGCGATGCGGAAGAGCCAACTCACGAACGGCGTCGCGCCCGGCTTGTACGCATGGATGCTGGAGAAAGCCTTGAGGAAGACGGCCTGGGTAAGGTCCGCGGCCTCTTCCGGGTTGCCGGCTTTGGCCGCGAGATAGCGGTAAACGCCGGACAGGTAGTACTGGTACAGAGCCCCAAACGCGGAGGGATCAGCCTGGGCGGCGGCGACCAGCGGTTCGTCCGGGCTGGCGCCGGCGAGGGGCTTCCGCGCGGGAAAAGCTCTCAACACGCCGGCCACGCCGGCGAGGTGTTTCGCATGTGTGCTCCATTGTGGGGGCCACCGCCAACGGCGGCCCAAGGGGATTCGCGATCGATCACACGAACTAACACGCGCGAATCGGCGAAACGGGACACGGGAGGTGACCAGCGATCAATCGAGCCAGCAGAGCTCGTAGCGGTACCGTTTCGCGCCTTTCGCGCTCCACCAGGGGCCGGCGGGCGGTTCAGTCCCGGCGGCCGCGGATTCCGGGCCGCCTGTCACGTTGCCCTCGGAGTCCACGACAACCCAGCGGCCGTCCTGCTTTGCGCACCAGATGTCCAGGTCTGTGCGCTTCCAGCGGCCGGGTGCGGCCGGATCGGGCTCGAAGCGGTACACGACTGCATCTCCGATGCGGCGAAATTCGAACGGACGTGGAGGCGGCACGCGACCATCGTCGCCTCAAGCACGCGGGCTCGGCAAGACTCGCTGCTCCCGCAGTGACAAGGCGCGACAGCCGCGAATAAACTCCAGCGTCCCCAGAACCGAGCACAGGAGGCGCAACATGGCGGGAGCGCTCGAAGGAATCCGCGTCATCGATTTCGGCCAGTACATCGCCGGGCCTATGGCGGCGATGCTGCTGGCGGACCAGGGCGCCGACGTGATTCGTATTGACCCGCCGGGTGGCCCCTGCATGGACTCTCCGGCGAACGCGACGTACAACCGCGGCAAGCGGTCGATCGTGCTCGACCTGAAGAACGCCGCTGACCTGGAGACGGCACGGAAGCTGGTACAGGGAGCTGACGTGCTTATCGAGAACTTCCGTCCGGGCGTGATGGAGCGGCTGGGACTCGGCGCGGAAGCGACGACGAAGGCGAACCCACGGCTCATCTACTGCTCGATGCCGGGATTCGCCGCGGACGACCCGAGAGCGAATGTACGCGCCTGGGAGGGGGTGGTCGCTGCGGCGACGGTCACTTATCCGGCGAATCCAAAGACGGGCCAGCCGATCTACACGGCATTGCCGTTTTCCAGCTCATACGCGGCGTTCCTGACGGCGGTTTCGGTGGCGATGGCGCTGAACGCGCGGGACGTGGACGGGCTCGGGCAGATCGTCGAAGTGCCGCTGTTCGATGCGACGTACGCGGCGCTTGGGTACCGGGCACAACGGGTGCACAACGTCTCCGGGGACGACATGTTGGCTCGAATGGCGCGAGTACTTGGCGTGACGCGGCAGTTCGAGTGCAGGGACGGCCGCTGGTTCATGTACCACGCGGGAAACAAGAACGCGCTGGACTTTGCGAATGCGGCCGGGGCCGCCGAATGGCTGCGGCCGGAGTCCGGGGCAACGCTGGATGAGATTCGGGAGAAGACGGAGGCACTGTTCAAGAGCAAGCCGGCGCACGAATGGGAAGCCTTCTGCGAGCAGGTGGGGACGGAAGGCTCGGTCTGCCGAACGAGCGCGGAGTGGGTAGAAAACGAACACGCGCTGGGTTCGATGATCATCGTCGATTCGGAAGACCCGGTACTTGGGACGGTGCGTGGGCCTGGAATCAACGTTCGCATGTCGGAGACGCCGGGCGCCGTACGGTCAGCGCGACCGATGCCCGACCAGCATCGCGCGGAGGTGCTGCGGGAGGCAGAAGCGGCGCGAACGGCACCCGCCGACAACGTCACGGCAACGATGAAGTCAGCGTTGGAGGGTATCAAGGTCATTGACCTGTGCATCGTGCTCGCGGGGCCGACCTGTGGGCGGACGCTGGCTGAGTTCGGCGCGGATGTCGTGCGGATCGACAGCCCGCACCGCGACGGAGTGGTCTTCCACACTGACATCAACCGCGGGAAGCGGAGCCTGCTGATGGATCTGAAGACGCCCGAAGGCCTCGAGATCTTCTGGAAGCTGGTGGACGGCGCGGACGTTGTAGTCCAGAACTTTCGACGTGGCGTGGCCGACCGGCTTGGGGTTGGCTACGAGGCGGTGAAGGCGCGCAAGCCGGACATCATCTACGCCTCGTTGAACACGTACGGCCAGGTTGGGCCGTGGGCGAACCGCCCCGGTCACGAACAGATCGCGCAGGCTGCTTCGGGCATGCAGGAGCGGTATGGCGGAGACGGACGGCCGACGCTGGCGCCGTTCGCCGCGAATGACTACGGCACCGGGTTCATGGGAGCGTATGGAGTGGCGCTGGCGCTGCTGCACCGCCGAAAGACCGGCAAGGGCCAGCACGTGGACACGGCGTTGGCATACACCGCGACGATGCTGCAATCGCTGTACCTGCAGGAGTACTCCGGGAAGGCGTGGGACGAGCCGCGGGGCCAGGACGTAGTGGGGAGCGACTGGAACAACCGGTCATACGAGGCGAGCGACGGCTGGTTCTTCCTCGCGGGGCGAGCCGAGGAGATTCACGCTGTGCCAGAGCTCGTCGTGAAGGATGAAGCCGAACTGGAAGCGCTGTTCCGAACGCGGAGCGTTGCGGACTGGGTTGCCGCGTTAACGGCGGCGGGGGTAGGGGCTCACGCAGTAGTGCAGGATGTGCGGGCATTGATGGACAACCCGTGGGCAGAAGCGCACGGCCTGAGCATTACACGCGAGCACGACGGCCAGGGGCCAGTCACCACCATCGGGCCCTCGCCGCGGCTTTCGCGGACGCCCGCGGTGCCGGGACGCCCGGCGCCAATTCCCGGCGCAGACGCGGCGAGCATCCTCGCCGACGTAGGGATGACGGGAGAACTGGACCGCCTGGTTAAGGCCGGAGTGGTCGTGACGGAAGGAGTACCTGCGCGATGAGCCTCGACTATGTAGCAGCCGACCGGACGTTTCGCTTCAACAGCGATGTGGACGGCTTTTCGTTGCAGGGGTTCGTGTGGGAGCGGCCAGGGCCGAAGGGAGTGGTGGTGATCGCGCACGGCGCGGCCGAGCATTCGCTGCGGTACGGCCGGTTCGCGCGCGCGTTGAACGCGGCAGGCTATGAAGTGTGGTCGATCGACCATCGCGGGCACGGGGAATCGCCCGGCCCGGAGGGGCTCGGCGACTTCGGGAAGGGCGGCTGGGACGCCCTGGTGGCGGATATCGTGCAGTTCGTGGGGATCGCGAAAGCGGCGCACGCCGGGCTGCCGGTGATCCTCTTCGGCCACAGCATGGGTTCGGCCGCGGCGCAACAACTCGCGCCGGATGCATCGGATGCCATAGCGGGGCTGGTGCTCTCCGGCTCAAGCGCGCGCATGGGCCGGAGGTCGGAAGACGGGACACCCGCGGCATTCACTCCGAATGCGGCCTTCGAACCAGCGCGGACGCCGTACGAATGGCTTTCGCGGGACCCAGCGGAGGTGGACAAGTACATCGCGGACCCGCGCTGCGGTTTCGAAACGCGAACGTCGACGCGGAGTGGGTTCGCGAATGCGGCGAGGCTGACCGACCGGGCGAACCTCGGCCGGATTCGGTACGACCTGCCGTGCCTGTTCGTAGCGGGAACGAAAGACCCGATCAACCGCGACATGGAAGGGCTGTACGAGCTTCAGAAGTTGTGGAACGAAGCCGGCGTGAAGCGCATCGACACGCTGTACTACAAGGACGGGCGGCACGAGATGCTCAACGAGACCAACCGCGATGAAGTGACCGCCGACATCATCGGCTGGCTGAATTCGGTGGCCGGGTGAGTGTGATCCGGGCGCTGACGTTCGACGTCTTCGGGACGGTGGTGGATTGGCGCACGAGCGTCATCGCGGAGTGCGAGGCGTTCGGCCGGAAGCATGGAGTCTCGCTGGATTGGCCAGCGTTCGTGGATGACTGGCGGTACGACGGCTACATGGGCGGTTCGGCGTTGATCCGGAAGGGCGAACTGCCGTTCATGACAACGGACCAGTTGCATCGGCGGAAGCTGGACATGCTGTTCGAGGAGAACGGCCTGCAGGGAATTGGCGAGGAGGAACGGGAGCACTTGAACCGGGCGTGGCACCGGCTGCATCCGTGGGCGGATTCGGTGCGCGGGTTGCGGCGGCTGCGAACGAAGTTCATCTGCTCGACGCTTTCGAACGGCAATCTCTCACTGCTGGTGAACATGGCCCGGTTCGCCGGATTGGAGTGGGACTGCGTGTTGTGCGCGGACGTGACCGGCTACTACAAACCGCAGCGAGAGATGTACCTCGCCGCGGGGAAATTCCTTGACCTCCAACCGGCCGAAATCCTGATGGTCGCCGCGCACAAGTTCGACCTTCAATCGGCGCAGAAGGCAGGGCTGCAGGCGGCGTTTATCCCGCGGCCCGGGGAGGCCGGGCCCTCGCGAGACGTCGACCTCACGTTTGATGGCGCGTTCCAGTACAACGCGAACTCGCTGGAGGAGTTGGCCGACCAGCTGGGCTGTGCCTGAACGAGGGTTGACCGCCTCTCCAGGCCGCGGCTACTGTTGCCGGGCGCCCTGGGGCGCGCAATTCACTTTTGATTCCCGGGAGGCCCCTCCAATGGCATGCACAACTTCGCTTCGCGCCTCCGTTCTGCATCTGAGCATCGAGGCCTGAACTTCACGGCCTGAGCTTCGTCTCGCAGACTCCCGGGCGCGTTGATACGGAACTTCCAGGCGGCCGCGTGTTGGCCGCTTTCGCGCTTTCATTTTTGGAGTCGATTTAACCCGTGTCTCTTTCTAACACCGATCGGCCGGAGCCGATCACGCTTGTAGCGAACCTTATGTCAGGTTACTCCGGCGACTGGCTACTGTGCGGCGGCTGGGCCGTGGATGCCTGGCTGGGCCGCGTGACGCGCAGTCACGTGGACCTGGACATCATGGTCTTCGATGACCAGCAGGCCCTGGCCTACCAGCAGCTCAGCGAGTGCGACATGGTTGCACATGACGCAGTCGAGCCTGGACCAACGACGAACCCGTGGACCGGATGGAAACTGGCGATGCCTGCTCACGTCCACGCCAGGCCGCCTGAAGCGGACAGCCCGAACGGCCTCCTGCGATGGGTGACGCCACCGTACAAAGAGCTGCCGGACGACCGGAACCTGGAGCTGATCATCAACGAACGGGCCGCTGGAAGATGGCTCCTGGACGCTGAAAGCGGGATCAGCCTGCCGTGGACGGAATGCGTGGCCAACTCGGCTTGGGGCATCCCGATTGCCGTGCCGGAGGTGCTGTTGTTTTACAAGGCAACTGCTTACTGGGGAGCGAAGCGGGAGAAGGCGCGACCACACGACAAGGTGGATTTCG
>CAZKZR010000118.1:0-7896 GCA_964557245.1 uncultured Anaerolineaceae bacterium
CGACCTTGAGCGTACCCTGATAAGACTAGCATGGTGGTCGCCAGGCTTGCGGCCAATGCGGATAGTGCTCGCAATGCTGCCCCTGAAAGTCCAAACAAAGCTGCCCAATAGTGGGTCAGCAGGTAGTAAAGGGGGGGGTGCCCCTCGTGTTGTAGATTTCTGGTGAGATGCGTCCAGAAATCGCTAGATCTCAACAGTCCTTGGTAGTATCCAGCCGCATGGAACGACTGCGAGATTCGCAGATCTGATCCTTCAAAGAGGTAGGCATCGAAACCATTCAAGAATCCCAGTGTGTAAAACTCATCGTGCCAGAGACCTTGTGTGTTAACGAATGTGAGTCGGACGTAGAAACAGAAAGCCGTTGCAAGTGCCAAGGCGAGGATGTGTGTCGCTCGTCTCCAGTCGGGCCGTGTGACGCGATTTGCAAAACACCTACTCTTCACCGGCGCATCGTTATCTGGTTGAGCGCCCAAGTTGCGTTGCTCGCAATGCCTGCATCGGTGGCCTTAGCGAGAAGTGTCAAAACGGGACGTATGCGCGCGTCGTCGCGCTGCTGTCCAAGTAGGTGGGTGGCAGCACGCCTCACTCGGACGCTGCTGTCGCCAACTGCATGCTTCAGCAGGAGCCCGACGACGTCGATGGGAAGCGGCTCGGCTTTGCATCCCTGGCAGCCAATGGCGTGGATCGCATTTCTCCGCACGTGGGTGCTTGGGTCCGCCAGGGCTTTTTCGAGCGCGGGGAGGCATGACGTGTCTGCATGGTGGTCCAAAAACGCCACACACCAGCGCCGAACGCGCCAGTTGGGATGGTTGATTCCGTCCAGGGTCGCCTTAAGAGCATCCTGCCCGGAAGCATTGAGGGCGTTCCAAGCGAGCGCCCAGGTCCGAGGACTCGCCAGCTGCTCAACCAACAAAGGTAGATTGTCAGAGGGTGTCGGCGGAGCAGTCAACGAGGCTTCCTTCGAGCGCGACGGATGATTCGGCGGCCGATAGCGATGAGCAGCACCCAAAGATAGCTTGGGGCCTGTCGGGCCAGGGCGAAGTGAGATCGTCCTAGGCGCCGCTCTTGCCAGTGGTTCGGAACGACAGCGTAACTGAGTCCGTGCTCTATCGCCGAAAGGGGCAGTTCAAGATTCAGTGCGAAACCCAAAGACCGTAGAGGTGGGAGCTGCTGAAGGGAAGCACGGCTGTAGAGTTTGAAGGCATTCGTCAGGTCGTTGTACCCACCTGCTAGCAGAACACCGCAGATGAGATTGACGGCACGATTGACGAGCAATTTACCCAGTGGATAGTTGACGACCCTGCCGCCCGCCGAAAATCTGGTGCCGAATACGCAATCGAATCCCTGCTGGTACAGTCGAAAAAATCGCACCAAATCAGTCGGGGAATCGGAGGAATCCGCCATAGTCACAATTACCGCGCTTCCCTTAGCTGTCTGAATCCCGTGGCGGATGGCAGCTCCGTATCCACGTCCCAGGGGCACATAGCAGTGGACGTTGCAGAAGTTGGTTGAAAGTGTGGACATCACCGCAGCAGTGTCGTCAGTACTTGAATCATTTATGATCAGGAGTTCGTAGGCTATTTGCTCCCGTTGAAGTAGGCTCGTAAGTGTGGCGACAAGCGACGGTAGTGATCCCGCTTCGTTGCGAGCCGGGATGACCACGGATAGCGCGCAGTCCAAACTGGCGGTATGGCTTGGTGAAGTCACGCTGCGGACGTCTCCTCGCTTACGGCGTCGGCGATTTCAGCGACCATAGCTTCGATCGTCCAGATCGGAGTCCACGTTGGGTAGTCGGTGCGGAATCGTGAGCAGTCCGAAATCCACCAGCTGTGATCGCCGATACGCTCCTCTGGTGCCAGTGTAGTTATAATAGGTTTTCCCGTTGTAGCTTCGACAATGCAAACCGCCTCTTGGATCGAGCAGTTTGCCGAGCGGCCCCCGCCAATGTTGTAGACCTGGCCAGGTCGGGGTGGTTTTATGGCGGTCTGAACGAGGGCATCTGCAAGATCAGACGCGTGGATAACATCGCGGACCTGTTTCCCCTTGTGGCCGATGATATTGTAGACATCGCCGGCTACGGCGGAACGAACGAGAAACGCTAAAAAGCCGTGGAGTTTGGTGGCGGCATGGGCGGCTCCCGTGATGCACCCAGCGCGAAAGGTTGCCGTGTTCAGTGCGAAGTATCTCCCGTACTCCTGCACAAGGATGTCGGCAGCAAGTTTAGATACCCCAAACAGGCTGTGGAGAGTTTCGTCGATGGACATAGTTTCGGGGACACCGTCAGCGAAGTACGGGTGGCTAGCGTCTAGTTCCCATCGCGAGGGAAGTTCTTTTAAGGGGAGTTCGTTGGGCCGACTCCCATAAACTTTATTGGTGCTCGTGAATAAGAACGACGAATATGGAGAATAATAGCGCGTCATTTCCAATAGGTTGAGCGTCCCATTGGCGTTGACCGTGAAATCGGTGAACGGATCGGTAGCCGCCCAATCATGCGATGGTTGGCCTGCGGTGTGGACGACGACCTCGACGGAAGGTCCAAGGTGTTTGAAGAGAGATTCGACTGCGAAGCGCGAACGAATATCTAAGTCGTGATGAGTGTAAGACCGGAGGCTATTTTCGAGATGCGTACGGCGATGCGCTGTGCTGGCGGCTTTCCCAAAAAAATGACTGCGCATGTCGTTGTCGATACCGACGACATCCATGCCAATGGTGTCGAAGGCTTGAGCCGCCGCCGATCCGACAAGTCCGCAGGCACCGGAAATGAGAGCTATGGCCATCAATCCCCCTGTGAGGATAGTTCAGCTGGATCGGGTGGATTCCCGAGTGGGCACGCCTAACGTTGGGACGAGGTGGAAGGGTGCCTTTGAGCCTAGTCCGTGAGAAAAAGAAAGGGCCGTGAATCGTTTTGGGGCAGGTCATGTTCTTCTGGATCGCTACGGCCGCGCCCAGAGTTCACCGAGATCGTCCCCTCATCGTCGACCATGGCAATTGAGTCAGTCGTCGGGCACCCGAGCACTAGCCGAACCACGCCTTGATCCGTGGGGGGGAGGGACACTGCTGCCGACCAGCTTACGGACAAACAGGTTGAGGCGGAGCGAGAAGTGTTGCTAACGTCGCCGTGGGCGTCCTCGTAATCTGGTTGTTGTTCGGCGTAGTGACCGCCGTAGTGGCGACGAATTAGGGTCGAGGGGGTTGTGGATGGTTCGCCTCGGGCGTACTGCTAGGCCCGTTCGGATTCATCTTGGCTCTGGTCGTCCCAGGGACGAGAAGGCGACACAACTAGCGGCGATCGAGACTGGAAGCATGAAAAGCGTCCGTTCTGCGCTGAGCTTGTGCGAGCGGAAGCCATCGTGGTCGGTTTTGCAGCCGCGATCTTCCCAATGGGGATTCGAGTATCCCTCCAAGCGATGCTCCCGCGTGTACCGTCTTCTGGGGAGTGACGACTAAGGCGCTCAGTGTGATACCCTTCGGTGTTCGTCTCTGGGGGAGTCGTACGGACATCCGTGATGATTTGCCACTAGGGAGCTCCTGACGCCGACATTGTCGCGTCGCGAACCGCTACCGCAACGGGCAATGCTCTTGGCGGGCCACCCCTGGCGCCATAGGCTTCTCTGCATGCTCAGCGCCTACTTCGATGAGAGCGAATCGCAGAATCCACGAGATACCTACGTAGTAGCGGCTTGTGTCTCTACCGCGGATCGCTGGGCTCGGTTCGCTCTGAAATGGTCCGAGCGGTTGGCGGAATATGACCTGCCGTATTTCCATACCACCGAATGGGCAACTCGCCGACGCGACACTCCGTATGCCGAATTGTCGGTCCGGAAACACCGGACCCTTGGTCGAGACTTGCGTCAGCTCATAGAGGGCCGGGGAGTTGCACATTGCTTCATCCAGGTACTCCCGGTTCAGGTCTATCGCGAAAAGATCGTCCCTCAACTTCACAAAGACGCGGGGGTTTATCGCGACCCCTACATGTTTTGTCTCTTCTCGGTGCTTGGGCAGATTGAGAAGGCCAAGGGCGAACGCTTTCCTGATGAGCGGGTAAACTCGTTTTTTGAGGAGCGTAACAAGAAAGACGATAGGCGCCTCGTCGAGCACTACGGCCGCCTCCGATACGAGTTCTTCCCTGGGTTTGGACCTGCAATTGTGGGTCGCAAAGCCGCCTCCGAACTCATCCCGTGTCAGGCTGCCGATCTTGTCGCCTACGAGTCAATGCGCGCCGCGCGAAAGATCCTTGGCTTCGCGCCGCGTGGCAAACCCCGACGCGCCGGTCTCCACGCACTCAGTGATCGGGGGAAGCTGACGGGCGGCAGCTTTGTCGAGCCCAATAAGATTGAGGAGTTTATCGAGGCCGTACGCGCACACGACAGTAGGTTTCTGCGGCGACGATAGGAAACTACGGCAGGAGAGTGCTCAAGCGGCGGGCGATTTCTGCCACTTGATCGCGACCGAGAACGCTCGACGCGACCGTGATCGGATACCCGTCGGGCTTGTACCACATAAGCCAGTATCCCGCGCGCGTGCCGGTGTTGCGATCCAAGACATGTTCAAGCCACAGTGTTCCGCCATCGTCAGCCTCATAGAGCGGTCCATCGAATACGCAGCCCCTTTCGTCGCTGTACGTGCGCGATGCACTCCGGTGCGGATGTCCATTCGACACGTCGGTCTCGAAAAGCCGATTACGCATTGTCCACGGTGCGCCATCTCTACGAAGATCGGTCATCTACGTGTCCTCCTCGTCTGCCTTGGGGCGAGAAGCCATTACCCGCCGCGCCGTTTCTTGGAACGCTTTGAAGGTTTCCGGCCCCCTGCGTCGACTGCGCGTCGATCCGAGCGAGCGCTTCTCATGATTACGCGTTACCAACTCCAGACCTATGGCTCGACCTCGAAGAATCCCGTGCAGGACCTGGTCGGCGGCAACGTGCACTGCGGCTTCCTGGCCACGCCGACGGCCATGCCTCACGTCAAGAGCGGCAGGCTCACCGGTTTGGCGGTGACCTCGGCCCAACGCTCACCCATCGCCATGGATCTGCCGACGATCAGCGAGGCGGGCGTCGCGGGCTTCGAAGCCAGCTTCGGGCAGTTGCTGTTGGCGCCCAAAGGCACGCCGCCGGCCGTCATCGCCGCATTGAACCAAACCTTCAGCGCGGCGTTGGCACAGCCCGACGTGCGTGCCCGGATGCTCGCGATGGACCTCGAGTTCGTACCCAACACCCCCGAGCAGGCGGCCGCGCGCATGCGCAGGGAAGCCGACAAGTGGGCGCGGGTCGTGGAGCGGTTGGGCCTGCGCGCTGATTGATTCGCTCAACCGATCAAGGGGTTGCTCACAGCCAGGGCCGGGAACCGTGAGAAGTCTCGGTCGGCCGACCACAGCTCGGCCACGCCGTGCGAAAGGCAGATCGCGGCGATGCGCGCGTCGTGAATCGCACCGCCGTGAAGCTTCGCGGTCAGCGCCAGCGGCTCGAGGTGCTGGAGATGCTCGTCGCCCTCGGCGATGAACGCGAGGTTGGAAAGCGCTTGCAGCGCGCGCAATTGAGCGAACGCCGTTTCGGGCGGCGTGGCGGTCTTGTAGATGCGCGGATGCGTGACGATGGCGAAGAACTCGTGCGCGCAAGGCCAGGGGATGGCCCACTCCCGGGCCCCGGCGGCGAGGGACTCGATGGCCGATCGCGCGCGCTCGTGGAAGGGCGAATCCGTACGGTGCGCGTAGACCAGGATGTTCGTGTCAACCGCGATCACGGTAGATCTCGTCGCGGATCTTCTCCCAGCCGGCACCCGCGAACTCCGGCGCCAGGCCGTCGCCCTGGAAGGGCTGCACCGCAAACGGCGCGGCGCGCTTGCGCGCGCGTGTGCGCTCCCGAAGTGCCAGGCGCAGACCCTCCTCGATGAGCGCCCTGAGCGTGGAACGTTCGCGCCGCGCCACCGCCTTGCTGCGCTCGAGCAGATCGTCTGGCAGTTCGATGGTGGTCTTCATATGGGTGGCCCATACTGCAAGTATGTCTAATATGGTAGCGTGTGCTT
Source organism: uncultured Anaerolineaceae bacterium (assembly GCA_964557245.1). GTDB lineage: Bacteria > Chloroflexota > Dehalococcoidia > Tepidiformales > Tepidiformaceae > Amarobacter. Next base: position 6,022 of record CAZKZR010000118.1, read on the forward strand.
GCCGGCCGATCAAGCCGCCATCAGGCCTGCTGCGCGCAGGCCGCGACGAGTCGCATTGACGAGGCGATGCAGAAGGACCACCATGACCTGGCGCTGCTGGAGTCGCCGCAGACGAAAGGGGCCGACCCGCAGTGCGCGGGCCTGGTCCACGCCGCCTTCTGCATCGGCAATCACATCGAGACGCTACGGGCCTTCCACGCCCACCTGCAGGGGCTGGGCGTGGCCCTGCACCACTCGCGCGACCACGAGGTCAGCCAATCGCTGTACCTGCGTGACCCGGACGGCTTGATGGTGGAGGTCTACGTGGATAGCGACCCTGCCTTGTGGGTGGCCCGGCCCGAGGCGGTGGCCACCGTGCGGCCGCTGCGCGTGGACTGGCTGGGTTGAGGCGCTTGGCACCGTCGGCTGCCTCTTGCGGAACTCGGCGCGCTGAACCGCGTGTCGCCTCAGTGCGCCGACGGCTGGAACTCGACACCCAGGCCTTGCGCGGCGGCGCGCAAACGCTTGTCGCGGGTCCACAGCAACGACCCGCTCAACACGACAGAGGCGAGCAGATGCACATCGACGTAGCCGATACCCTTGCCGAAGAGTCGTTGGCGCTCGACGAAAGCCAGGACCTCACCAACGTCGGCGAGCGGTGCCGCCGGTAGATCTGTCAGCAGCTCGATCACGGTGGCGCGGTCGGCGAGGCTGCCGCACGCGATTTCGCCGATGACGAACGGGTGCGTCAGCACCGTCGCGTTCTCGAGGAGCGCGACGAGTTGCGTGTCGCCGCGGCGCAGGTGGTCCACCCACACCGAGGTGTCGACGAGGATCACGCTTTGCTTGCACCGCGCCGACGCGGCGCGGCCTTCAGCGCGGGTTGCGTTCCGCCCAGCCGCGCCAGGCGGCGAGCGCTCTCGCGCTGGATCAGGGCCCGGAGCCCTTCGTGCACCACTGCTGAACGATCCAGCGGCCCCGCCAGCTTGGAGGCCTTGGCCAGCAGATCATCGTCGATGTTGATGGTGGTACGCATGGCGGATGGTGTTTCGTGATGGCCCAAACGCATCAACTTTAGCATCACGTGATGCGCGTGCGATGAACGCCCGCGCGATGGCGGCGCCTTGATCGGCCGGCCCTGCGTGCAAGTGGGCGCCGTCGGCCTCGGCGATGAAAGCGAGGTTGGCCAGCGCCTGCAACCAGGGCGGCGGTGCCCGACCACGCCTTCCTCAGGCCTGGTCGTCGAGCAGGCAGTTCCCCGACTTCGAAGCCGCGGCCTCCACCCGCAGCGCCAGCGTCTCGCCTTGTGGCCGGTCGATCTGCAGCAGCACCTCGGTGCGTGCCGGCAGCCTCAGCGTGAAGCGGCCCTGGCCGTCGCTCTGCGCGTTGCCGAGCAACCGTCCGTCGGCGGCCAGCGCGCGCACCGGCGTGCCGGTGGTGGGGATGTAGTGGCGGTCGAGCACGCAGCCCTCGACCATGACTGACACGGGTGCCGCCGCCTTGTGGGTGGCGGCCACCACGGACGCCGCTGGCACCGCCTGCACCGAAGAACCGGCCGCGGCGGCCGGGCCTTCTTCACCGCCGCCACCGCCACAGGCGGCCGCGGCGATGCCGAGTGCGATGGTGGACAGCCCGCGGGAGAAGCGGACAGCGGCGTGGGTCGTCGAGAAGGGCATGAGGGGCTCCTGTGTGGTGGAGCCCGCATCGTCGGAGCGCTCGCGCTTGAGGTGCTGAGGCCGGGTTGAAGATCGCCCGAGGGATTTCTCAACGCGGCGGGCGTCCGCGGCGGCGCGAGCCCGTGCTCGGTGGCACCGGTCCGAGCCCCTTACTGCGCCGGCAGCCCCGCCTCGCGCAGCGTGTCCAGCAGCCGCTCCAGCTGCCCGATGCAGGCCGGGT
>CAZKZR010000119.1:0-7868 GCA_964557245.1 uncultured Anaerolineaceae bacterium
GCGCAGCCCAGCGAACTGCTCCAGCGATGTCACGGGCGATTCGTTCGGCACCGCCGCGCGGAACTGTGAGTGGCCGTAATTCAACTCGACGACTGGCTGCTCGGTGACGCCCTGCTCGGCCGCGAAGTCCTTGCCCGTGATGCCCGCATCCAGGATCCCGTTGGCCACGTACAGCGGAATATCCCCGGGCCGCAGGAAATAAAACTCCACGTCGTTCTCGCCGTCGAAGGACGAGAGCAGGGATCCAGTCTTCACTACCCGGTACCCGCACGATGAGAGCAGATCGATTGTGGGTTCGAAGAGCGCGCCTTTGTTCGGCAGAGCGACTTTGATCATAGCTGGCGGTATACATCTTCGAGTGAGATGCCCTTCTCCGCCATCATCACCGCCACGTAATACAGCACCTGCGCCAGCTCACCCGAAAGGTCGTTGTCGCTTTCGAACCGCGCCGCCATCCAGCTCTCGGCCGCTTCTTCCACCAGCTTCTTGCCGATCGCGTGCGGCCCGCCCCGGAACAGCGCCGTGGTGGAAGACCCCTCCGGCATTTCGACCTTTCGGCTCTGGGCCAGCTGCAGCATTTCCTCGAACGTCACGTCCGCCAAGATACCCCGGATCCGCCGTATCCGCCGTCATTTCGGAGGCGCCGCGTGGAAGTGCCGCTATGCCTCGTTCGGGCGAATGCTCACATCGGCCGCGTTCACGGCCACCACAAGGCCATCGGCCCGGCGGACCATCAATTCCCCGTCTTCGCTAATCGAAAGCGCTTTCGCCGCATACGGTTCGCCGCCGGCCGGTGAGACCGTCACCTCGCGGCCCAGCGTGCAGCTCAATTCGCGGTACTCCGCCACGAGCGCGGGCTGCGGCACATTGAGGAGCGCCTCCAGGTTGTTACAAACCGCCGCCAGCAGCGTCTCTCGAGAGGTCTCTTCACCCAACTCCAGGGCCAGGCTGGTCGCAGTCCCGGCGAGGTCAGGGTTCTCGGCCGGGTCGCCGTTCACATTGATCCCGATGCCGGGGAAGGCCAGCCCCCCGTTGTAGGTCAGCTCCCCATCGATCAGCATCCCACAGACCTTTTTGCCGCCAATCCAGATGTCGTTCGGCCACTTGATCTGCGCATCGAGCCCGCGTTCGCGGATCGCGCGAGCCACGGCCAGCGGCAGGATTACCGGCAGCCGCCGGTGCACCGCCAACGGCAGCCGCAGCACGAACGTGAAGTACAGGTTCTTGTTGGCGGGGCTGTAAAAACTCCGGCCCCGGCGCCCCCGGCCCGCGGTCTGCTCCTCAGCGAAAACGAGCGTTCCGTGCGCCGCCCCGGCCCCGGCCGCCTCCCGCGCCGCGTCCATCGTCGAAGGGATCGAACTGAAATACACGAGGTGCCGCCCGATCTCGCTCGTCTGGAGTGCGGCCTGGAAAGTAGGAACGTCTAGCGCGGGAACGTCGATCATTGTCGACGCAACTGTAGGAGCCGCCTCCGTGACGCGCCTCACACTTTTGGGGGAAAAGCCATATAAAAAGGGCCCCGGTAAGTATCCCGGGGCCCTGCGTAGCTAAGACAGGAGTCTTAGAAGGTGGATGAGTCCTGCTAAGGACATTCGTCCTTAGGAGGAGGTCACCTCCAGTGCCAGAGTCATGTCGTAGCTACGACTGTGATAGTCCATGCACATCACCTCCTTCCTTGCAAAGGAGCATGCTCCGCCCGAAAAAGGCTGTCAAGAGGGAAAAGGTTACGAACGTGATCCATATGGGCCGCTCGCCCTTCCCAACCCAAAACCTTCCGTAAAAGCCTTCCCTCCCCTATCCTGAAACGGTTGTGTTTCTCAGGCGGCGCCGTGGTGGGCTTCCTTGCTCGCCAAATCTATGACGCCGCACGTTGGAGGACCCCCTGGTTACCCCTGTCAGCATGAAGCAGTTGCTGGAGGCCGGCGTCCACTTCGGCCACCAGACCCGCCGTTGGAACCCGAAGATGCGTCAGTTCATCTTCACCGAGCGCAACGGCATCCACATCATCGATCTCCAGCAAACCGTCACCCGCCTCGATTCCGCGATTAACTTCATCCGTGACGTTGTCGCCACCGGCTCCGACGTGCTCGTCATCGGCACCAAGAAGCAGGCCCGCGAAACGGTCGAAATGGAAGCCCAGCGCGCGAACCTGCCTTACGTGAACAACCGCTGGCTCGGCGGGACGCTCACCAACTTCCGCACCATCCAGAGCCGCATCAAGCACCTCCAGACCCTTGAGACCTCCATGGCCCGCGGTGACTACTCCCGCCTGACCAAGAAGGAACAGCTCGACATCTCGAACGAGATCGAGCGCATGAACCGCTACTTCGGCGGCATCAAGAACATGGACCGCCTCCCGTCCGCGGTGTTCATCATCGACACTGTGAAGGAAGCCATCGCCGTCGCCGAATGCAAGCGGCTCAACATCCCGATCGTCTCGCTGGTTGACACCAACTGCGATCCCGACCCGGTCGCCTACCCCATCCCCAGCAACGACGACGCCATCCGCGCCATCAAGCTGATCCTCGGCAAAGTCGCGGACGCCGCCATCGAAGGCCGCGCGGCGAAGGAGTCGGGCGCGGGCGCCGGTACCGGCGTCTCGGCCGAAGAATTCGCGCGCGCCGCGGTCGATGCGGGCACGTTCTCCGCTTCGCCGGAAGATGCAACCGCTGAGGAAGCCGCCGCAACCGTCACCACCATTTCGGCATCGGCCCAGGCCGCGGCCCAAGCACCGGCACAGGAGTAGTTCGTGGCCGTCACCACCGAAATGATCAAGGCCCTCCGGGAGGAAACCGGCGCGGGCGTCATGGATGCCAAGCGCGCCCTTGATGCCTCCAACGGCGACATGGCGAAGGCCAAGGCCATCCTCCGCGAACAGGGCATGGCCGCCGCGGCCAAGCGCGCCGAACGCGAAACCTCCAACGGCACCGTCGAGGCCTACATCCACGCCGGCGGCCGCATCGGCGTGCTCGTCGAGGTCAACTGCGAAACCGACTTCGTCGCCAACACCGATGACTTCCGTCAGCTGGCCCGCAACATCGCCATGCAGATCGCCGCGATGAACCCGGTGCTCGTCTCCAGGGAAGACCCGGACCGCGAGAAGCACGAAGGCTCCGATGAAGAGGTCTGCCTCCTGAGCCAGCCCTTCATCCGCGATTCTTCGCGCACCATCGAGGGTCTGATCCAGGATGCGGTCGCCAAGACTGGCGAAAACATCCGCGTCCGCCGCTTCACCCGATTCGAACTGGGCCGATAAGGCCCGGTGGGAGCAGGAGCTGTGCCGCGCTTCACACGCGCGCTCGTAAAGCTGAGCGGCGAAGCCCTCATGGGAGATCGCCCATTTGGGATTGACCCCCTCACGCTCAATCTCCTCGCTCGCCAGATCGTCTCTGCCCTGAACGAGGGAATCGAAGTTGCCGTCTCCGTCGGGGGCGGCAACTTTTGGCGTGGCGCCACCGTCGCCGAAACCGGCATGGACCGCGCCACCGCTGATTACGCCGGCATGCTCGGCACCATCATGAATGCGCTCGCCCTCCAGGACGCCCTGGAAAAGGCCGGAGCGGACGTCCGCACCCTGACCGCCCTGCCTATCCCCCAGGTCGCCGAGCCCTACATTCGCCGCCGGGCCATCCGCCACCTGGAGAAAGGTCGCGCCGTCATCTTCGCGGCCGGCACCGGCAATCCGTTCATGACCACCGATACCGCGGGCGCGCTCCGCGCCATCGAAACCGATTGCGAAGTGCTCCTCATGGCCAAGAACGGAGTCGATGGCGTCTATGACGCTGACCCCGCGAAGGTGCCCACGGCCAAGAAGTTCGAGCACCTCACTCACATCGAAGCCATCCAAAAACGGCTCCAGGTGATGGACATTACCGCCCTTTCCATGTGCATGGAGCACCATTTGCCGATCGTCGTCTTTGACGTCGCCGCGCCCGACGCAGTTCTGCGTGCGCTCCGCGGGGATAGAATCGGCACAATCGTTTCTTCAACTCCGGAGGCCGAAGCCGCCGGAGGCGCTTAACCCAACGGAGGAAGATCGATGGCTGACCCGGACGAAATTCTCCTCACCGCCGACGAAAAGATGGATTCCTCCATCGAATCGTTCCGGCGCGAACTCAACGGCATCCGCACCGGCCGCGCCCATCCAAGCCTCATCGAAACGCTGCCCGTCGATTACTACGGCGCCATCACGCCTCTGAAGCAACTCGGCAGCATCAACGCGCCCGAAGCGCGCCTCCTCACGATCCAGGTCTGGGACCGCGGCGCCGTACAGGCCATCCAGAAAGCCATCCAGGCTTCCGACCTCGGCCTCAATCCCGCCATCGACGGGCAGACCATGCGGCTCCCTATCCCTCCCCTCACGGAACAGCGCCGCAAGGAACTCGTGAAGATGCTCCATAACAAGTCGGAAGAAGCCCGCGTCGCCATCCGCAACGTCCGCCGGCACTCCCACGAAGAACTCCGCAAGGCCGAAAAAGACGGCGAAGTCTCCCAGGACGATCTCAAGCGGAGCGAAGAAGAACTACAAAAGATTACCGATCGCCACATCGCGGCGGTGGATACTGAAGCGAAGAAGAAAGAGGCCGATCTGCTTGAAGTCTGAGCCGGCAACGGCGCCCGCGGCCCCGCAGGCCGATTACCTCGGCGATCTCATCTCGCCGATCTCGGGTGGCCGCGTGCCTCGGCACGTTGCCGTGATCATGGATGGCAACGGCCGCTGGGCCACTCAGCGCGGCCTCCCTCGCGCCGCCGGCCACCGCGCCGGCACCGAGAACATCCGGCGCATCATCGAACGCTTCGCCGACCACGGCGTCCAGTACCTCACGCTCTACGCCTTCAGCACCGAAAACTGGAATCGCCCCGAAAAAGAAGTGCGGCTCCTCATCCGCCTGCTCCGCTTCTTCATCAAGCGCGAACTCTCGAACCTGCACAAGAACGGCATCCGCCTGCAAATGCTCGGCCACCTGGCAACCCTTCCGGATTGGCTCCAGAAGCAGGTGTCTGACGCCATCGCACTCACCAAGGACAACGACCGCATGACGCTGAACATCTGCTTCAGTTACGGCGGCCGCGATGACATCCTCATGGCCATGCAGGCCATGATGCGCGCCGAACTGAACGCCTCGGACATCACCGAGGACACCGTGTCGCAGTACCTCTCCACCGCCGGTGCGCCCGACCCCGACCTTCTGATTCGCACCGGCGGCGATATGCGGATCTCGAACTTCCTGCTCTGGCAGGCGGCCTACGCCGAACTCTATTTCACCGACACCTTCTGGCCAGACTTCGGCCGCGAAGACACCGACATGGCCCTCGCCGAGTACGGCCGTCGCAAACGCAAGTTCGGCGCCCTCCTCCCGGAGGACCTGGAGGCCTTCAAAGGCTAAGTCCTTCACCTAAAGAGTGGGCGTTTCCCATCGCCGGGGCCTCGACCCCACTCCGCCGCGCATTCGCAACGGCACGCCCCGGAATGCGATGGTTTTGTAATCTCGGCGGTGAACACCGCCGGTACACTCGGAAGCGAGATATTTCCGAGGAGCCCGAGTGCCGTTCCCTCGCCGCGTCCCGCTCTGGCTATCCTTCGTGCTGGTCTGCGTAGCGGCAGCGACGCTCGTGGCGCTCTCCCTCCTGAGCTTCTACGGTTACCGCCGGTCTGCCGATACCACCGTCCAGGCCTCGTCGGTCATCCTCTCCGAATCTTCCGTCTACATCAGCGTGCTGGATGCCGAATCGAGTCAGCGCGGCTATCTCCTCACCGGCGATGAAGCATTCCTCGAGTCCTACGCTGCGGCCCGCGCGAAAGTTGAGAGCGGGCTGACCACCCTCGATTCGCGGGTCCGCGGCGACTACGAAAAAGCGGCGATGCAACGCGTGCGTCCCGCCGTGGAAGCGAAATTCGCGGAAATGGACCAGACGATCGCCGTGGCCGAGGCCGGCGACCGAGAACAGGCAACCCGGATCGTCGAATCGGGCGAGGGAGCGCGGCTCACCACAACCATCCTCGACGAAATGAAGTCCATCGCCGCCGTGGAGGCCAAGCGCCACAACGAGGCACGGTCGAGCGCCAGCACCCGCTCCGTCCAGAGTCTTGTTGCGGTCTCCTTGCTCGGGGTGCTGGTGGTAGGCGCCCTGCTCTGGATCTTCCGCTCGCTGCGCCGGCGCGGAGTCGAAGAGGGTCTCCGTCAGCTCAATCGCGAAAAGGACGAGTTCCTCGGCATGGTCTCCCACGAGTTGCGCACGCCCGTGACCGTTGTCCTGGGCAACGCCAACGTGCTTCGGCGGAACTGGCCAACCCTCGCCCCGGCTGACCGCGCCACCGCTCTCGCCGATGTCGAAGCTGAAGCTCAGCGCATGCAGGGCGTCGTTACCAACATGCTCCGCCTCGCCCGTCCCGAACAGCGGCTGCCGGCCGAACTCGAGCCTATCCTGTTGGGTAGGCTCGTCGCCGAAGCCGTCCAGCGCCACGAAGCCCGCTTCCCCGAGTCACGAGTCCTTGTCCGCGAAGCTGACCGTGTCGCGCCGGTACTCGGAAACGATGACTACCTCATCCAGGTCCTGGAAAATCTACTCTCCAACGCCGTCAAATACGGCGCGCCCAATGAGGCCATCGAGGTCGTCCTCAGTGCCGATGCCACTCGCGCCCGCGTGGAGGTCATGGACCGGGGCCCGGGAATCAAGGGCGCCCGCAAGCGCCACATCTTCGAACCCTTCGTGCGGCTGCCTGGCCCCGGCTCGGACCGCGACGGCCTCGGCCTCGGCTTGCCGATTTGCCGCATGTTGATGAAGGCCCAGGACGGCGACATCACCGTCGCGGACAGGCCCGGCGGCGGCTCTATCTTCAGCATAGTCATCCCCCTCGCCCCGGATCCTGAAACCATGGCCGTGATGGAAGTTGCCGCCGATTTCAACCGGGGGTGACGCTCGTCACTTGGCGAAACCCTTCTCGCGCCGTCTAATCACGGCTCCGAAGGAGGTCGCTTATGCCGCTCGAATTCGTTGAGCAGGTCACCTATACCGTCCAAATCGGCGACACGCTTTCCGGCATCGCCGCTGCCAACCAGTGCACGCTGGAGGCCCTCATCGCCGCTAACTCTGGCCTCGTCAATGACCCGTCGCTGATCCAGGTCGGCTGGGTCCTCGTGGTCCCCGGAGTGCTCGGCGGTACCCGCCGCGGCCCCGCGCCGGCCGGCGAACCCGTGACCAGCTACACCGTTCAGTCGGGCGATACCATCGGCGCGCTCGCAGCCCGGTGGGGCACCACCGTCCCCGCGATCTGCGAACTCAACGGCATCTCCAACCCCAGCCTTATTTTCGTCGGCCAGCGCATTCGCCGTCCCGGCGCAGGCCCGGAAGTAGCCGCTGCCTCCAACGCCGAATCAGTCGAAGCCTCCCCGGCCGGTGACTCCGTCCTGGTCGAAACTCGGAAGACGCGGCTCACCTTTTCCCGCTACCCCTTGGACTCCGTAAAGATCACCGGCGGCTACCGTGCCGACTATGGCGGCTATCTCCACCGCGGCATCGACCTCGGTGGCGTGCCTGTTGGCACACCGATTCACGCACCGGCCCCGGGAATCCTCACCGTGCACCGGCCCGGCGATGGCTGGGGCGATGGCAGCTTCGGTATCTGCGTAGTGATCGACCATCCCGGCACGCCATGGTGGTCCATCTATGCCCACATGAACGCGACTGACCGCTCATCCGGCGAGACCGTGACCGACGGAGACGTCCTCGGCGAAATCGGCTTCACCGGCCGCGTTGACCCGCCCGGACCAGCTGGCGCGCACCTCCACTGGCAATTGAGCAGCCATTCGGGTTTTCCACCCGGCTTCGAATACATCGCGAACCCGCTGGACTTCCTCGCCGCGCCC
>CAZKZR010000120.1:0-7862 GCA_964557245.1 uncultured Anaerolineaceae bacterium
AAGGTGCCCATGACAACGATCGAGAAGCCGGCCTACAAAGTCATTGGAACGCGGCCCGTCCGCCACGACGGCATCGACAAGGTCACCGGGCGTGCGCAGTACGCCAACGACATCCGCGTACCCGGCACGCTGGTCGGCCGCTTCCTCCGTTCTCCGCATGCCCACGCCCGCATTCTCTCCATCGACGTCAGCCGCGCCGCGGCTCTTCCCGGCGTCCACGCGGTGGTAACAGGCGCCGATATGCCCGATGTCTCCGCTATCCTGCGGGAGCAGATCGAAGGCGCCCTCGTCAATCTCGGCCTGATGAGCCGCAATTCGATGGCGCGCGAGAAGGCGCTCTATCGCGGTCACCCCGTCGCCGCCGTGGCCGCCGATAGCAAGCAGATCGCCGAAGCCGCGCTGGAACTGATCGAAGTCCAATACGAGGTGCTCGAACCAGTCCTGGACGCGCTCGAGGCCATGAAGCCGGGTGCGCCGGTCCTGATCGACGACCTGAAGACGAATGCCGGGTCGCTGTTCCGCGGTGGCGGTCTTCGCGCGCCGGATGAGGCGCCTTCCAACTCCAATATCGCCACCACCTTCACCATGGAGATCGGCGATCTCGCCAACGGCTTCGAAGACGCTGACCTGATCCTCGAACACGACTACCACACAACCGCCGCCCACCAGGGTTACCTCGAACCCCAGAGCGCCACAGCGTTCTGGAACGCGGACCGCCAGCTGACCGTCTGGACCAGCACCCAGTCTCCGTTCGGTATCCGGGACTCCCTCGCGACCGTCCTCAAGCTTGATGCTGGCCAGGTCAAGGTCATCCCAACCGAGATCGGCGGAGGCTTCGGCGCCAAGCTCCAGATCTCGCTCGAACCCGTCGCCGCCAGGCTCTCCCAGAAGTGCGGCCGGCCGGTGAAGATCACTATCGATCGCACCGAGGTGTTCGATGCGATGGGTCCCGCGTCTCCGGCCTATGTTCACCTCAAGATGGGCGTGACCAACGAAGGCCGCATCACCGCGGCCGACGCGCGCCTCATCTTCGAAGCGGGCGCCATCCCCGGTTCGCCGGTGGCCGGCGCGGCCAACTGTATGTTCACCCCGTATGACATCCCGAATGCCCGCGTGGAAGGCATCGACGTCATCGTGAACAAGCCGAAGACGCTTTCCTACCGCGCTCCCGGCGCACCCTCCGGGGCATACGCCGTCGAGCAGATGCTCGACGAGTTCTGCGAGCGGCTCGGCATGGACCCCCTCGAGTTTCGGCTGAAGAACACCGCCGCCGAGGGCGCCCGGCGGGTGAACGGCGTCGCGAACGCCAACATGGGCTTCCGCGAGACGCTGGAAGCAGCGAGGGCCACTGACCACTGGCAGAGTGCACCGGTGAGCGGGCTCGCGGGCCGCGGAATCGCCGCGGGTTTCTGGGGAAACGCCACGGGCCCGGCCTCGGTCATCGCCGGACTCCTCCCGGACGGGCGCATCAGCTACATCGAGGGCTCGGTCGATATCGGCGGCACCCGCACCACTTCCGCCATGCAGTTCGCGGAGGCGATGGGCATCGGGCCGGAGCAGGTCAAACCAGTCGTCACTGACACCGATTCGATCGGGTTCACTTCCAACACCGGTGGAAGCAGTGTCACCTTCAAGCAGGGCTGGGCAGCGTTCGAAGCGGCGAACGACCTGAAGCGTCAGCTCGTGGAGCGCGCCGCAAAGATCTGGAGCGTGGAGACCGGACGAGTGAGCTACGAAGCGGGGGTCCTCACCAACCTCGACGAACCGGAAAAGACGCTGACACTCCGCCAGGTTGCCGCCCGTCAGATGGGCACCGGCGGCTCGATCATTGGCCACTCAAGCGTCGTCCCTCGCGGTGTAGCCGGTGGCTTCGCTGTCCACATTGTCGATGTCTCGGTGGATCCCGAAACCGGGAAGGTCACGGTCGAACGCTACACCGCGGTCCAGGATGCAGGCCGGGCGATCCACCCTTCGTACGTGGAGGGGCAGATGCAGGGCGGCGCTGCCCAGGGGATCGGCTGGGCACTCAACGAGGAGTACGTCTATTCCGAAGACGGCCGCATGCAGAATTCGAGCTTCCTTGATTACCGCATGCCCACCGCGCTCGACCTTCCTCCCATCGACACGGTGATCGTCGAAGTGCCGAATCCCGGCCATCCATTCGGCGTCCGCGGCGTTGGCGAGGCCGCTTTCGTCCCGCCGCTCCCGGCGGTCGCGAACGCCGTGGCCCACGCCATCGGCGGCAGGATGTATGACCTTCCGATGAGTCCGCGGCGCGTCCTCGAAGCCATGCATCAGATTTAGACGGTCCGCTGCATGGCGACCGTCTTCATCTCCGCTTTTCTTCGGCCCCTGATCCAGGCTGAACGCGTCCAATTGGACGGACAAACGGTGGGCGACCTGATCGCAGGCCTTGAGGCGCGCTTTCCCGGCGCCGCCGCGCTGCTTTTGGAAGATGGCGACATAAAGCCGGGGATAGCGGTCGTCATCGACGACCAGGTTGGTCAGTCGGGCCTGTTCGACGCTGTGTCAGCGGATACCGAGATCCACTTCCTCCCGGCACTCTCAGGAGGGGCGGCGTAGAGCGGTGCTACAGCTTTCCGGTCTGGCGGGCCCTTTCCAGCGTGACCTCGTAGAGCCGCGCCGTCGCCGCGTCGATCATCACGCCGCCCGCGTTTGCGGCCCCGGTGCCGGCTGCTTCGGCCTGCCGCACCTGTTCGATGACTTTCTGCGCCCGCGCGATTTCGCTGTCGGTCGGCGAATACACCTCGTTCGCGAGCGGCACCTGCGCCGGGTGGATCGCCCACTTACCGACCGCTCCAAGCGCCGAGGCCCAGGTGGCCTCCCGCCGATAGCCCTCTTCGTCGCGGAAGTCGGCGAACGGCCCGTCGATGGCGTCGAGACCGTTCGCGCGCGCGGCGATGATCATCCGGTTGCGGTGGTAGCTCCACGGATCGCCCGGATACTTGCCTTCGCCTTTGCCGTGGAGGCTGAGCCGCATTCCCTGGCTCGCTGAGAAGTCCCCGAAGCCCAGGATCAACGCTTCGAGCCTCGGGCAACAGGCCGCGATCTCTTCGACCCGGGCAAGTGCTTCGGTTTCTTCGATGAGCAGTTCAAGCCCAATCCGGCCCTCTTCCAGGCCGAGCTGGTTCTCCAGCTGAGTGAGCAGCGTATCCACGAACCAGACATCGCGCGGGGACTTCGGCTTCGGGACGATGATGACGTCGAGGTTCTTGCCGGCGCCGGTCACCACCTCCACGAGGTCCTCGTAGCACCAGTGGGTGTGCGTGCCATTGATGCGCACGGCCCGCGTCTTCTTGCCCCAGTCCAGCGAGTTGAGGCCCTCGATGATGAACTTGCGCGCCGGCACCTTCTCATTCGGTGAAACGGCGTCTTCCAGGTCCAAAAAGACAAGGTCCGCATCGCCGGCGGCGGCCCGTTCGATCATCTTGGGATTCGAACCAGGCGTTGAAAGTTCTGACCGTCGCAGGCGGGTTGGGCGCGTCATGGGATCTCCTCGAACTGGATTTCGGCGAACACTTCGTCGTTGTGCTCGCCCAATTTCGGCGGTCGCCGGTAAATGCCGGATGGCGTCGCCGTCAGGTGAATCGGGCTGCTCGGCAGGACAACGGGCCGCTCGCTGCCGGGGTGATCAACAGCCACCAGCATGTGGCGCGCGCGCAAATGCGGGTCCGCGAAGAGCGCCTCCGCATCGTTCACTGGCCCAACCGGCACGGCGCCACCAAGTATCTCGATGATTTCGTGCGTCTGGCGCGCACGGGTCCAGGTCGAAACCACATCCTTTACGAACGCCGCATTCGTGACGCGGTCCTTGTTGCTGATCGTGCGTGGGTCGTGGATCAGGTCGGGCCGGTCGATGTGGGCGCAGAGGAGCGCCCAGTGGTTCTGCGTCGGCGCGGCGATCGCGCAGTAGCCGTCTGCCGTCTGGTAAACGTCAAACGGCGTGAGTTGGGGGTGGCTGTTCCCGAGCGGTTTGGTCACGGTGCCGGCATAGGTGTACCGGTAAACGGCGGCTTCGCAGAGCGCTGTCACCGCATCCACCATGCCGACATCGAGGAACTGCCCCTCGCCGGTCAGTTTCGCGTGGAGCAGCGCGCTGACGATGCCGAGGGCGGCAACGGTCCCCGGATAGAGGTCCCCGACACTGGCGCCCACCTTCAGCACCTGGCCGTCCTCGGTGCCGGTCATGCTCACAATTCCGCCCATCGCCTGGGCCACCACGTCGTACGAAGGCCATTCGGCGTAAGGGCTGGCGCCTGTACGCGGGTCGCCGAAGCCGCGGATCGCCGCGTACACCAGTGCCGGGTTCCGCGCGTGCAGCGTTTCGAAGCCGAAGCCGAGCTTCTCCATTACGCCGACGCGAAAGTTCTCGACCACGCAGTCGGCCGAATCAACCAGCGCGTGGACCTTTTCCAGTTCGTTCGGGTCCTTCAGGTCGACCATGATGCCGCGCTTGTTGCGGTTGATGCTGGCGAAGTACCCACCGAAGGCCTTTTCGCTGTCGCCCTCGGGGTATGGCTCCGAGAACCTGCTGAAGTCGCCCTCGGGCGGTTCCACTTTGATGACGTCCGCGCCGAGGTCGGCCAGCAACATGGTGCAAAACGGCCCCGCGAGCGCTCTCGTGAAATCGATGATTCGAATGCCTTTGAGGGGGCCTGTCGGCCCCGCTGCCATCGGCGCCGCGCGTTCGTGCGCGGAGCGGAAGGCGCCCGGGTCGCTCATCGTTCGCCCCAGTGCGATCGGCGCTTGATCAGCACGGTCCGCTCGCCTTCGAACACCACCTTGCCCTCCTGGTTCAACCCTCGGTGGGCGAACCGCACAACTCCGGCGTCCGGCCGGTCGCTGTCGCTCTTCTCCAGCACTTCGCTGAACGCATAGAGCGTGTCGCCGTGGTGCACCGAGACGCGGAACCGGATGCCGTGCATCCCGAGTTCTGCGAGCGCTTGTTCGCCGGTGTCCTGCATGGCAAGCCCGATCACCATCGAGGCCGTGACGCCCCCGAAGACGATGCGCTGGCCCATCGGCCCTTTCGACATCTGGTCTTCGTTGAAGTGCCCTTGCGCCGTGTTCATCACCATATTCGTGATGAGCACGCCATCCATCTCGGTCACGGTCTTGCCGCGGGCGTGTTCGTATTTCGCGCCGACTTCGAAATCTTCGAAGTAGTTGTCCTTACCAGTGAGCGAAGCAATCGGGCCGGGCATTGAGGAGCCTCCGTACGGTCCGGCCGATTCTACCAACTTCGTGCCTGCCGGCGGGCCTCCCTAGGAAGCGCCTGCTGACCAGCTTGGATGCCGCGACGGAATGTGGCTGAGCGCGGCATGCACGCCCTCTTCGTCCACATCGATGACCACGCGAACCCTGCGTCGCCGCGCCAGGTCGATCGGCCGCTCCGGAGCCACCGATGCGAAGACGAAAGGCTTGTTCCCGGCGTGCGCCGTCTGCCAGGCAGCCAGGATGCCCTCGACTGCCGCGGCTGGCAGGGCGCCCAGTTCCTCGCGAACGATGGCGCACACGGCAGGGTCAAGGTCCTGGATGATCGCTTCGATCAGCTCAGGGACCGACGCGCGGGATGCCATCGCCTGCGCCACTCGTGCCACCACCCGCTCGTTTTGGAGCGCGCTCGTCAGACTCCATGCCGTCTGGTCGCAACCGGTCCACGTCATTTCCCACACCTCGGTTAGAGATGCCACCGATGGTGCGTAGCCACGTGTAACCTCGCATTCACCGGGCGGTGTACACGCCATGTACACTGCCGTGGATGCCCAGCGCCGAACGATCCCTGGATGTCACGCGGTATGCCAACGAAGCCATGCAACGGCTCGTCTCAACTACCGGTTCCGAACAGAACTGGCGCCAAGTGGTCGAGCGCGGCCTGGATGCCGCCCACGAACAATCAGATGTCGCGGGCCTTGTCTCGATGGTCCAGCTCGTCGCCCAGTTGCTGGAAGGCGACGGTCGATTCGAGGACGGCCTTGAGGAGATCGAACATGCGCTGGCGTTCGCGCGCGGCTCGGCCGATGCGGCAGTCATCCTTTGCGGGATAAAGGCGTCGATGTTCTCCGCCATGGGCCGCTTCGCCGAGGCTCATGAGGCGCTCGCGCGCGGGGAATCCTCACGCGCCGAGTCATCGGACGATGCCCGGGTGCGTCTCGCGGTCTTCCGCAAGATTACCCTCTGGCAGGAGTTCATCGACGACTCGCAACACGATACCTCCGAACTGCTCGCCAACTGCCGCGAACAGGGAATGGAGCGCGAGAGGACCTTTTTACTCAGCTGGTATGTCCCCTGGCTGGCGGCTCTCGGACAGCGCCGGAAGGCCCACCCGTATATTCGCGAAATGCGCCTGGAAGCTGCGCGCTCGGTGAGCTTTTGGCGCCAGTCGGACGCTGCCGCGTTCGAACTCTGGGACCACTTCTTTGGTGACCCGCGATTCAACCCCGAGGCGGATGGGCTCGATCGTCGCAACGCAATGTCCATCTGGCGCGGCGAAAGTGTGCGCTTGCGTCATGCGGTCCTCGCCCAGGACGTCCCCGAGATCGACGATTGCCTGCTCCGGCTGACAAAAGCCCGGCGTCGACTTGCCTCCGCGCAGGTTGGTCCCGTCGAGGGATTCGCCGCCGGAGCCAGCATTGCCCGGTCGTCGCTGGTTGAACCACCGTCCGCCGACCCCCCGAAGGTAATCCCCCTGGCAGCCCTCGGCGCGGTCATCGCTGAAGCGGAGTCCGTCGCCCATCGGGGTTCGCAGCACGCGGCCGCGGCCTGGCTCGACCAGTTAACGTCGCTGATTCCGCCAGCTGTCCGCAGCACCATGGTCTGGCCGGTTTCGGTACCCAGGGTGCTCGGACTGCTGGCCGTTCGCGCCGGCGATTCTCGACGGGCATTGCAGTTGCTGCGGTCTTCGCTCGAATGGACGGAGAACGAGGGGTTTGGGATTGAGCACGCCCTGACGCGGCTGCAACTCGGCGAGCTCTGCGCCTCGGCCGATGTAAAGGTGCCGGAGCGGACCTGGCGGGCGTATCGCCGCGAAGGAGCCGCTGCCCTGGAAGCTCGCGGCTACAGCCCGCTCCCCCACGTCTACGCCGTTGCCCACAGCCTCACGCTGAGCGGCCGGAACCGGCTAGCCGAGCGGCTGACACCCCGCGAAGTGCAGGTGCTGGCCTTGTTGGTCGAGGGAAAGAGTTATCGCGAAGTCGCTCTGGAACTCTCCGTGGCCACGCCGACCGTGCAAACGCTTGCCCACCGCGTCTACCAAAAACTCGGCGTGAGCGGCCGCGATGCCGCCGCGTCTGAGGCAAAACGCCTCGGGGTGCTCTAGCCCGAGGCGTTTCGCCCGCGCTGGGATGCCGGGTCCGCGCACAGATAATCTGGTGACACGCAATTACCGCAAACCACCGTTCGATGTACGTCCGTTGTACATCGATTTAGTCGAGCGAGATGCCCTTCTCGCGGCAGAGGTCTTCGTCGAACCAGATGTTCCCCGTTACGGTCGCGGGCTGTTCGCAAATCCAGCGTGACCCGCGAGCCATCGCCGTGGCCGGCTCGAACTCCAGTGACGGGTTGTCCGGGTCATTCGTCGCGAACAGGTTCCCCGGCGTCTTGATCCGCCCTTGCGGCGAAAGCACATTGACCGCGATCCCGTCCTCCTGAAGTTCCATCGCCAGGCCCTGGGTCAACCGCTCCAGGCCGGCCTTGATCATCCCGTAGAACGCGCCGCCCTTCCGGGGCTCCTTATACGGGCCCGGCCCGGGAAACACGCCCGCTACCGACGAAACGTTGATGATGTGGCCGCCGCCGGCCTTCCTGAGATGCGGTATTGCTTCCCGCATCAACAGGATTGG
>CAZKZR010000121.1:0-7822 GCA_964557245.1 uncultured Anaerolineaceae bacterium
TGTTCGCGGCCTGCGAAAAGCCGGACGCGTCCTATGTGACTTCCCCTTCGATGAAGGCTCTCATCGGGACGACGACTGGAAATGTCGCGTTCAATCCACCCGAGACTGCGCCCCAGCCGGTCGAAGAGCCCGACCGCTGGGATGTGAATTTCGATCTGGCGCGGTTCACCACGCTCGAGAATGATTCTCCGGCGTTGGAAGTGCTCATGCAGGTGGAAACGCGGCCGGGTTACGGCTTCGAACTCTGGATCAGCGGCGAGGACGGCAAGACGGTGGCCCGCTGGTCGGCAGGATCGACCGCGGTCTACAACGGGACCGCGTGCTTCCAATTGGAATTGCAGCGCGACGGTGAGGCAGTGCCGCTTCCCCAGGGGAAGTACGAGGCAACGGTGGTCTTCCGCGATCCTGAGGGACCCGTGCTCACGGCAAAGCGCCTGGCGATAACGAACTTCACGCCGAAGCTCGAAGGCGCGACGCCCGGACTCGAAAGCGAAGTGTTCAAGGAAGCGTGGGCCTGCCGCCGGGGGCAGTAGACGGGTTTGGTCAGTTCGCCGAACTGGCGACCGCTGCGTGTTCCGACGTAAATGCCTTCCAGGCTTCGATCATGGCCGCGCCTTCGTTCATGCCCATCCGCTGCTGGGCCGTGGCCCCGCGATGAATGAGGTCGCCGCCCAGTTTTTCCCGCGGGAGCGAGTGGTCGCGCCGGGTCCCGGTGTAGGGCACATGCAGCTCTCGGCAGAGGCGTTCGATTGAGCCTTCGACTTCGAGGCGGCGCTTGGTGAAGCGGTCGAAGTAGCCCTGCAGACCTTCGTCTTCGCGCCGGCCGTCACCGGTGCCTTTGACCACGAGGGCGATGTTCTCGCGGGCGATGATAGTCCGGATGCAGTCTTCCATGATGGCCACAACTTGCTTCGTAGGCACCTGGGTATCCCCGCCGATGATCCGGTGGGCGAGCCGGCGCCCGAAGCGGAACGTCCGGTTGTGGGCGAGCTTCGGTTTCGCCGCGGCGTTCAGCCCCGCTTTGGCGACCGGCTTGCCGACACGCCCGAAGATCCGCTCGATGCGCCGTGGCACGGATTCGTATCCGTACCAGTACCAGGTCACCTTCAGAAAGACGAAGTCCGGCTGAGCCTCATCGATCCACTTCTGCAGCAGACCCGGAAGTTCCGGTGTCGGAAAGATGGGGCGGACGATGACTTCGACCGGCTCGCCGGCAACCTTCTCCAACTCGCGGGCGGCGATATACCAGCCCCGCTCATGGTCCTGGATACCTGGGCTCAGATCCTCGCTGTTGCCAAGCCGTAATACTCGCATGCGCGGATTTTGAAGGTGACGCGGCGTACCCGCTACGGCCGCGTTTGGCCCTTATTCCGTGAGACGCGAGTAGAAATGCGAGCGTTCGACAAGCGCGAAGCCGCACGCGGCGTAGCACTTCAAAGCGGGCGCGTTGACGCTGGCGGTGCCGATGAGCGCGGTCCGGGCGCCACGCGCTTGCAGGCGGCGCAGCCCCTCCATCACCACAGCGCGGCCGAGCCCCTTGCCCGTGGCGGAGACGCGGGTGCCCACAGGTTCGAAGTCGCCGACCCGGTTCGCCGAGTCATACCAGGCGATGCAGTAACTCTGAAGTTGGCCGGGCTCGTCTTCGATGACGACATCGAGCGTCTCGTCATACACCGGTTGGGCGCGAAGGCGGCGGTAGCGGGAGGCGGAGAACTGGGATGGTCCCCAGACTGACCAGGCGTCGCGGTGGAGTTCGGCGCGGGCTTCAATGTCGGCGTCAGTCGCGTGGCGGAAGCGCATGCCGGCTGGCAATGACGGTTGGTCGATCGGGCCGTCGAGGACCCGCAGGTAGTGGACGCTGTGACGGTCGTTCTTGATGTAGCCGCGCTCGGCCAGGAAGGCGATGCGGTCATTGTCCGAATCGCGGGATTCAACCGAGAGGCTCGACTCGCCGAGCATCTGGTACGCAACGGGGATGGCGCCTTCCGAGCCAAGGGTTTCGGCCCGGCGCCTCTCAACCCACGCGAGGATGTCGTCCGCGAGTTTCCGGTCGAAGCCGAGGCGTGGATGGATGTCGAAAGTGAAGTTGAGCGGCGGTTCGAACACGCAGAGCGCGACCACGCCGCCGGCGTCCTCCCAGAGTCGCACTTCCCCCGAGAGGTCGAACGTTTCAGGGAACATCCCCAGCTGCCAGGCGATGTCGCCCGGGTCCCACGTGGAACGGCCCGGGCCGTTAAGGGCGACGCTTTCTGTGGCGAAGCGGTAGAGCGCCGGAAAGTCAGTGAACGCGAAAGGGCGAGAAGCAAACGAGGTCACGAAGATTCACTCCACGGTCATGCAGCCGGCCCGTGTCAGGACCGGCGGTCGATGAGATAGCGACGGAGCGTGAAAGTTAGCGAACCATCGACGGAGTGTTCCTGCCCCCGAGTCTAGACGATTGATAGCTGCAGTTGGGGATTGCGGCGCTCCACCACGTTTTCGAGGCGCGTTTTCACCGCTGCCTCGAGGGCGTCGCTGCCGGTTGGAATGATGTAGAGATTGCGCGAACGGACGGCCTCGAAGACCAGCTCGGCGATCTCGCCGGGCTGCATCATCTGGCTGCGCATGGCGTTGAGCATGGCTCGGCGCTGTTCGGCATCGGGCGTGGGCGTGTTCTCCGATTCGCCGTATTCGGCCTGGCGGTTGCGCCCCGAATCAAGATGTTGGTGTTGACGAAGCCCGGGCAGAGGACGGAGACGCCGATGTTGTGCCCGGCCCGGCCAAGTTCGAAATACAGCTGTTCAGAGAGGGCGACGACGCCGAACTTGGCCACCGTGTATGGTCCGCCGACCGCCCCGCTGACCAGCCCGGCGACAGACGCGGTGTTAACCACATGCGCCGGTTCACCGCCGGCGATCATGCGGGGGACGAAGCTGCGCACGCCGTTGATCACGCTCCACAGGTCAACATCGATGACCCACTCCCAGTCCTTCTGGGAGAGTTCCCACGTGTTGCCCGGGCTACCGCCGATGCCCGCGTTGTTACACAGCACGTTGACCTTGCCGAAGCGCTGGTAGGACTTCTCCGCGAGCGCCTCGATCTCCTCCGCTTTCGCCACGTCGCTGCGCACAGGCATAACCTTCACGCCTTTGGCGGCGATCGAGGCTTCGGCCATTGCCAGCGGTTCCGCCTCGATATCCCCAAGCACGATGTTCATGCCCGCATCGGCGAAGCGGTGAGCGAACGCGAGGCCCATGCCGCTTGCTCCGCCCGTGATAACGGCAGTACCGCCTTCGAAGTTCTCCATGGTGTTCTCCTTGCGCGCCGGCCCTAAAGGGCGACCGGGGCGATGATGGGATTCTTGCGCTCGATGACGTTTTCCATTCGGGCCGCCAGCCCCGCGTCCAGGTTCTGGCTGCCGGTGGGCACGATATAGAGCTTCTTCGTGCTGACGGCTTCGAAGACCATCTGCGCGATGTCGGCCGGTTGGAGCATCGTAGGGCGCAGACCCTCGATCGCCTGGCTCATGAGGCGCGCATCCGGCGCGGGCGTGGCTGATTCGCCGTACTCCGCCTGCCGGTTGCGGCCGGAATCGTAGATGTTCGTGTTCACAAGGCCCGGGCAAAGCACCGAGACGCCAATATCGTGGCCGGCACGGTTGAGCTCGAAGTAGAGTTGCTCCGAGAGCGCGACGACACCGAACTTCGCGACGTGATACGGCGAACCGACGAGCCCTGAAACGAGTCCGGCGATCGACGCGGTGTTCACGATGTGGCCGGGTTGGCCGCTCGCGATCATCCGTGGGACGAAACTGCGCACGCCGTTGATGACGCTCCAGAGGTCGACGTCGATGACCCAGTCCCAATCCTTCTTCGACAGTTCCCAGGACGCGCCGGGACTGCCGGCCACGCCTGCGTTGTTGCAGAGGATGTTCACGTTGCCGAACCGTTCGAAGGACTGGTCCGCCAGGGATGCGATGTCATCGGCCTTCGCGACGTCGGTGCGCACCGGCATGACCTTCACCCCCTTCGCGGCGATCGCGGCTTCGGCCATCGCGAGAGGTTCCGCTTCGATGTCGGCGAGCACGATGTTCATGCCGGCTTCCGCAAAGCGCTGGGCAAAGGCGAGGCCCATGCCGCTGGCGCCGCCGGTGACAACCGCGGCGCCGCCTTCGAATCTTTCCAACGGGGATACCTCCTGTGCGAGGGACTATACGTGCGGGCCACAGGTTCCCGCTTCGGCCTGATTCCCGCATACTGGCCGTTACCCTTTCGGGTCGCCTCCGCAATCCGAAATCCAAAATCCGAAATCGGAAATGTGACATGCCTCGACACCCGAACCAGGTCCTGTTCGAGGGCGAGAAGCCCTTCCCGATCATCCCGACATGCGAGCACTTCGCCGGCACTGAAGAGCGCATCACCAAGGCGCTCGAACTGCAGAACCGCATGGGCGGCGTGTTCGATATCACGATGGACTGCGAAGACGGCGCGCCCACCGGCGCCGAGCAGGCGCACGCCGAGATGGTGGTCCGCATGCAGAACAGCGCCGGCAACCAGCACAACATGTCCGGCGTCCGCATCCACGACTACACGAACGAGCACTGGAAGCAGGACATCGACATCATCGTGCCCGGAGCGGGCGAGCGGATCGCCTACATAACCGTGCCGAAGACCGTGAAGGCCGCGCAGCTCGCCGAGATGATCGATTACGTCCGGAACACCGGCGTGAAGGCCGGGATTAAGCGGGATATCCCGATCCACGCCCTGATGGAGACCCACGGGGCACTGCGCGAAATCTGGCAGATCGCCGAGCTCCCGAACGTGCAGGTCCTGGACTTCGGGCTCATGGACTTCGTGAGCGCCCACCACGGGGCCATTCCGTCCACTGCGATGCGCTCGCCGTTCCAGTTTGACCATGCGCTGCTGCACCGCGCCAAGGCGGAAATGGTGGCTGCGGCGCTGGCCAACGGCATCGTCCCGGCACACAACGTGACCCTTGAACTCAAGGACGTGGACTTCATCTACAACGACGCGAAGCGGGCGCACGACGAGTTCGGCTTCCTGCGGCAGTGGAGCATCTATCCCGCCCAGATCGAACCGATCACGCGGGCCATGGCGCCGACGCACCACGAGATCGAGGAAGCCGAGGCAATCCTCCTCAAGGCCTTCGATGCCGACTGGGGACCAATCCAGCACGACGGCAACCTGCACGACCGCGCCACCTACCGGTACTACTGGGAACTGCTCCAGCGCGCGCGCATCCAGAACGTGGACCTCGGGGCCGAAGTGATGGGCAAATTCTTCGCCGAAGCCGTGCCTGCCTGACCTGGTTTCAAAGTTATATCAAAGCCCCCCGAGATAACTCCGGGGGGCTTTTTGATTCTCCGGGAGCGCCTGCGTTCTGCCGACAACCAAGGCGTGACGAAACTCTGGTGGCCCGGCGCCGCGGTGGCAGCGGGGGTGCTCTGCCTTGGGCTGGCCCAGTCCGGCGGACTGGCCGTTTCGGGCCCCATGGCCATAGCCGGTGCCGGAGGATGCTCCGTAATCGCGGGAGCCGCCGCCGTTGGAGTGCGCCGCCGAACGCGGCACGACTTCGCCGACGGTGGCCTCGTTGGAGCGCTCCGGAGCTGGGACCACGGCGATCTGGATGCCCTGCAGGTATGGGTCTCGGACCTCGTGGGAACGGACGCGGCAGCGCATGCCGCACGGACTGCCTCGCTCTGCCAACACATGGGCGATCAACTCGCCGTCCGGCCGGAATCGATGGATGACCTCGTGCTGGCGGCGCTCGCGCACGTCACGCCCGCGGCCTTCGAAACCGCTGACGGCGCCTGTCCCGGCTACAGCCCGGAGGCGCTCAATCACGCTTGCGCCGCCGTTTCGCGCGCCGGCCACGCCGAGGCCGCGATGATCCTCGCGCAGGTGGGAGAACGCTGGGACGGCAGGGGAAAGCCGAACGGGCTGCTGGGGGAAGCGGCCTCGTTGCGGGGAAGGATTCTCGCCACGGCGTGCGCGTTTGACCTGGCATCGCGAACTGGACTTGACGATGGACTTGCCGCAATCCGGGAAGGGAGCGGGTCTGTCTATGACCCGGTGGTTGCGGCAGAGTTATTGCATCTGTTCCGCGAACCATGGCAATTGCGGCAGGCGGCCTGACCGTGCCGGCGTTAGACCCTGTTGAGCGAGCGCTCGCAGACGACATAGATGGTAACGCGGTAAACCCGGATGCAACCTTCACGTCACCGGATCGCTTCGGAGAAGACAGGCGGATGTCGCCCCACCACCGGCTTACACCTCGAATGCCGCTACTGGCACTCATCGCGCTGATCCTCGCTCCGGCTGCGCTCGCGCCCGTGGTGGTGGTCCAGGTAACGGATGGCCCCGTGCAGCTGGCCCTCCAGGGAGCGTGCGAACTCATCATCGCCTCGGCGGCGCTTCTGCTCTTTCACCGGAAGGTGACGCGCCCGCTGCGCAGCATCGCGGAGGTCATCCGCGGCGCGGCCGATGGCGAGTTCGACGGCCAGGCCGGCCATTCTCCATTCGCCGAAATCGACGAAATCGCGGTGGCCTACAACCGGATGACCGGCGCAATCCAGGAATCGACCGACAGCCTTGTCCACCGCGCCTTCCACGATCCGCTGACCGGTCTGCCAAACCGGGCGCTCTTCCTTAGCGGCTTCACGCGGGCGCTGCTCGGGCCACAGCGAAACAACCGGGTCGCCGTCCTCTTCCTTGATGTGGACCGCTTCAAGTACCTGAACGACACGCTGGGTCACGGCGTGGGCGACCAACTGCTCTCGGTCTTCAGCCAGCGGTTGGTCGGCGCCGCCGAAGGGCAGATGGTGGCTCGCCTTGGCGGTGACGAGTTCACGGTCCTTGTGCAATCGACCAACGCGCAGGCGACCGCGCTGCGGATCGCGGAGCGGATCATGCATTCGCTGCGCCGGCCGTTTTCGCTCTCCGGGCACGAGATGTTCGTGACGTCGAGTATCGGGATTGCCGTCAGCACCCAGATGGATCGCACGAGCACCGAGCTCCTGCGGAAAGCCGATATCGCGCTCTACCGGGCCAAGGGAGAGGGCCGTTCGCGCTACGTGATGTTCACGCCGGAACTGGACACCATCCCCGCCGAACAGTTCGACCTGGACAATGCGTTACGACGCTCCGTGGAACGGCAAGAGTTGCTGCTGCATTACCAGCCCATCGTTGACCTGCGCTCCGGCGATATCTGCGGGATGGAAGCACTCCTGCGCTGGGACCATCCGCACCGGGGCATCCTCTCACCGGCCACCTTTATTTCTATCGCCGAAGAAACCGGCGAAATCGTGCGAATCGGCCAGTGGGTGCTGGAAGAAGCCTGCCGCCGGACAGTCGAGTTCCAGCGGGCGCGCCCGCTCTACCCGCTAACCGTGTGCGTGAACATCTCGGCAGCCGAATTCCGCCAGCGCGACCTTCCGCGGCGGATCGCGAAGGTGCTGGAGCAGACTGGCCTGCCGGCGAAGCAACTCAAGCTGGAACTGACCGAGAGCTTCCTCATCCAGGACATTCCGGTGACGTTGGAGATGCTCGGGGAGCTGCGGGAACTCGGCGTCGGGTTGGCAATCGACGACTTCGGGACTGGCTATTCCTCCCTGAGTTACCTCCAGCGCCTGCCAGTCGACACGCTGAAGGTAGACCAGTCGTTCATCGCCCGGCTGGGCGTAGACGCGACTTCTGGGCCGGTGTTGCGAGCGATCGTGGAAATGGGCAACGCCCTGAAGATGAATGTCGTGGCGGAAGGCATTGAGAACGCGTGGCAGTGGGATTTCCTCTACGGCATTGGCTGCAAGCAGGGCCAGGGGCAC
>CAZKZR010000122.1:0-7817 GCA_964557245.1 uncultured Anaerolineaceae bacterium
ATCGGTGCACCCGGCTACGGCCAGGACGCCGGCGCGGTGGTGATCATGTACTCCAACGGCACAGAACTCGGCGCGACGGCAGCGTTCACGCAGGACACCTCTCGGGGCGGGTACAACGTCCCCGGCGTAAAGGAACCCGGCGACCTCTTCGGCTGGTCGCTGGCTGCTGGCGACTTCAACAACGACGGCGAAGACGACCTTGCTGTCGGCGCCCCGGGCGAATACGTAACAGTGAACTCAAAAAGCTATGCCGAGTTCGGTAGCGTCGTCGTCTTGAACGGCTCTGGCGCCTCCGGACTCACGGCAAACGGCAAGATGTTCGACCCTACGAGCACGAACAGCGAAAACGTCCTCCTGGCCGCTGAAACCCACTACGGGTACTCGCTCGCCGTGGGGGACTTCGACGGCGACACGATCGAGGACCTTGCGGTGGGAATGCCCGGCGCGAGCATTCGTGACTTCCACTCCAAGAAGAAGTTCAGCCGAGTCGGGGCCATCCAGGAACTGCGCGGGCACCACCATTCCGGGCTCTCTCATCAGATCTACTTCTGGGAGGAGCTCTGGTACCCGAACAGCAACATCAGAACCGGCGACCTCTTTGGGTTCTCGCTGGCCGCCGGGGACATCGACAACAACGGCCGCGACGATGTCGCGATCGGGGCGCCGGGCGACTGGGCGAGCGGTAACTTCCCCGAATGCACCGCCGACGTCTGCGAGGCCACTTCGGAGAGTCGCCCGGGCCGGCTCTTCATCGTGAAGCACGGGAGCGACCAGTACGGGAACGACAGCTACATCTATTCCAGCTTCAGCCAGGGCGACCCAGGAGTCCCCGGTGAGGCCGAACCCGAAGACAGCTTCGGATTCTCGGTAGCCATCGGCCAGTTCGACGGCCGCCTCGGCGAGGACATCGCGGTGGGAGCGCCGGGCGAACACGGTGGAGGGGCGATCGTGGTCTTCTACTCCGGCGGCTACCGCGAACTCATCTGGCAGGGAACCATCGGCGTTGCTGGCACCCCCGAAGAGGGCGACTGGTTCGGCTTCAGCCTCGCCGCCACGGACCAGGACGGCGACGGCCTCGAGGACCTGCTCGTCGGTTCACCCCGGGAAGACTATCCCGGAATCACGAACACCGGCACCAGCACCACCTTGTTCGGAGTGGATGACCCCGGAGGCATCGCGGGCGGCACTCAGTTCGACCAGACGGCTGATGACGGCTACCAGGACTGGGGTCCGGAGAATACGACGCACACCTGGCCGATGCCCCAGTGGTGGAACCCGGACAGGGACCACCGCGGCGAAAACTACGGATTTGCCGTGGTGGGCTAGACCCGGCGGGCAAACGAGAAAAGGGGCTCCGAATGGAGCCCCTTTCTCGTTGGTTCGGATTGCAAAACCTACGCCCGCGGGAGACCGAGACCGCGGGTGGCGGTGATGTTGCGCTGAATCTCGCTGGTTCCGCCTTCGATCGTGTTGGCGATCGAGCGGAGGTAAGAGTACTTGTAACGACCGTAGAGCGACGCATTAGGCACGCCTTCGCTCTTCGAATCGAGCTGACCGTAGAGGCCAAAGACCTTCATGGCGGTGCGGGCGATGCGCTGATTGAGTTCAGTGCCGTAGAGCTTGGCGACGCTGGCTTCGTGGCCGGGAGCGACGCCTTCCTTGGCCTGGATGGAGATGATCTTCAAGCTCATCTGGGTAGCGACACCCGCCTCGACCATGCGGTCGACGAGTTCGTGGCGGAGGGCGCCGTTGGCCTTGAGCTGGCTGGCCGCATCAGTCTTCGCGACCTTCACGAGGTCTTCCACGCCCTGGCGGGCACCGACGGCGCCGCCAATGTTGGAGCGCTCGAAGCTGAGGGTGGTCTGGGCGAGGTACCAGCCGCGGTTCTCCTCGCCGATGATGTTCTCCTTCGGGATGCGGACGTCTTCGAAGAAGACTTCGTTGAACTCGTGCGCTCCCGGGAGGTTGATGAGCGGCCGGACGGTAACGCCAGGGGCCTTCATATCGGCGATGAAATAGGTAATGCCGCGGTGCTTCGGCGCTTCCGGATCGGTGCGGGCGAGGAGGATCATCCACTTGGCCATGTGCCCACCGGAGGTCCAGATCTTCTGGCCGTTGACCACGTAATCATCGCCGTCGCGGATGGCTCGGGTCTGCAGGCTGGCGAGGTCACTACCGGACCCCGGTTCGCTATAGCCCTGGCACCAGACGACATCGCCTTCAAGGATCTCCGGCAGGTACTTCTTCTTCTGGTCATCAGTGCCGTGGACGATGAGGGTAGGCCCGGCGAAGCCCGTGGCGATGCCACCGGGGCGCGGTGCGCGAGCTTCAGCCATCTCCCAGTTGAAGATGAACTGCTCCATAACGCTCATGCCGGCGCCGCCGTACTCCTTCGGCCAGGCGGGGGCGACCCAGCCTCGGTCCGCGAGCTTCTTGACCCACGCCTTCCAGCCTTCGCCGACGCCACCGAAGCCCTCTCCACGGGCCATGTTCTTCGGCGCTTCGTTCTGAATGAAGTCGTGCACTTCTTTGCGGAAGGCAGCTTCTTCCGGGGTGTCGCGATAGTCCATCTAGTTTCCTCGGGAATGTTGTGGTGGCATTGTCGAGTCTGCCCGTCCCGTTGTCGATGGACGCACAAGGCAGGCGGGTGCAAGGGAGTTCGAGGGGCCAGGCGTGGGTTATCCGGCAGGTGCCGGAACTGGCTGGAGTCCGCGCGCTCCGGGATAGAACCGATCCTGGCCGATTGTGGCTTCCCAGTTATCGAACAACCAATCGATATCGAACGCCGGGTTGCGGCCGAGGAGGACCCGTTCCTGGACAGGCTCGTGGTAGACGCTGATGCGGTGGCCGCCGGCGCCGAAAATTCGTCCGGTTACCGCGCCGCCATCATCTGAGCCGAGCCAGACGGCGATCGGGGCGATGTTCGCCGGGTCCATTGGGGTGCCCTGGGCTGAGAGACTGGGAGCGGAGGAGTTTCTATCGACGGCTCTGCCGCGGTCGGTCATGCGGGTGGAGGCGAGGGGCGCGATGCAGTTGCAGGTGACGTTGTACTTGGCGAGGGCCTGGGCGTTGGAACGCATCAGACCCAGCTTCCCGCCGTGGGCCGCGGAATAGTTCGGTTGGCCGGCGGAGCCAAAGATACCGGCATCCGAAGTGAAGTAGATGATGCGGCCGCCGTTCATCGAAGTGCGCCAATAGATGGAAGCAAACTTGGTGACCGCGAAGCAGCCCCGGAGGTGAACGCGGACGACTTCGTCCCATTCGTCTTCGGTCATGTTGAAGATCATGCGCTCACGCAGGATGCCGTGGGCACAAACGAGGATGTCGATCTTGCCGTAGGTTTCGATAGCGAGACGGACCACGCTCTCGGCGAAGTCCATGTCGGCGATGTCACCAGCGAGGCCGACAGCTTCGGCGCCCAGAGCGCGGGCGTTGGCGACAACCGCATCCACGCGCGATGAATCGAGACCGGAGCGGCCTTCAACATCGCCGCCGGTGTCGGTGACGATGAGTTTTGCTCCCTGTCTGGCGTAGAGGGCGACGATATTCGAGCCGATACCTCCGGCGCCTCCCGTGATGATTGCGACTTTTCCGGCCAGATGTTGCGTCATAGTGCCCCTCGTTTACGGGAAATGCGGTGCTGTGCGGGGCCAGTGGCCTGCGCCGAGCGTGGTGGGCATGATTTCGAATAGCGCGTCGACGTCCCATGCGGGTTCTTCGAAGTAGATGGAGGCTTCCCACTGGGGCTCACGCCACATGGTGATCTTATTTCCGGTCGCGCCGACGACTCGTCCGGTAATCGAAGCTCCTGCGTCGGATGCGAGGTAAACGATGGGTGGAACGACGTTATACGGGTCCATGGCGGTGCCAGCGGCTGAAAGGCTTGGCGGCAGTTGCTCTGAGTTCACCGAGCGGCCGCGATCGGTCATGCGGGTGGAAGCGCCGGGCGAGATTGCGTTGGCGGTCACGCCGTAACGGCCAAGGGCGTTGGCGCACGAGAGCATGAGGCCGATTTTGCCAGCGTGGGCGGCGGAGTAGTTCGGCTGGCCCGCGCCTCCGCGGATGCCCGCCGACGATGTGAAGTAGATAAGGCGACCGCCCTGGCGAGACATGCGCCAGTAGATGGAAGCGAACTTGGTGACGGCGAAGCAGCCCTTGAGGTGGACTCTCACCACCTCATCCCATTCGTCCGCGGTCATGTTGAAGATCATTCGCTCGCGGAGAATGCCGTGAGCGCAGACGAGGATGTCCAGCTTCCCGTAGGTATCGAGTGCGAGCCTGATGAGACTTTCCGCGTAGCCCATGTCTGCGACATCGCCGATGGAGGCGACTGCTTCGCCGCCGGCCTGGACGATGGAATCAACGACGGCGTTGACGCGGGAGGGGTCGACGCCCATGCGGCCCTCGACATCGGCGCCAGTGTCCGCCACGACCACCTTCGCGCCCTGGGCCGCGAAGGTGCGGCAAATGTGCGAACCCATGCCTCCGGCGCCGCCGGTGACGATTGCGACCTTGCCTTCGAGGTGCTTGCTCATGACGCGAGACAGTAACGAGGCGGGAGAGCATCGGCAAGCCGCCGGGTGAGCATGGCCCTGGGCTATTGGCCGAGCGCCGCGAGCGTGCGGTCCAGATCGTCCACGTTGCGGACTTCGCGCATCAGCTTGAGGAAAGTGCCGACATCGCGGGTCAGGTCCCAGACCTTTTCGATCTTCGGGCCGACGGGATTGGATGACTGGGGCGAATCGGCATATGTGCCGTAGAAGGCGAAGTACGCCTGGTTCAGCTTCCTGATGGTGATCCCGTGCTCACCCAGGTACTGACGCTTCTGTTCCATAGCGGCCTCGGCCTCAGCGACTTTGCCGTCTTTGAGAAGCGCATCGACCTGGGCGCGGAGCTCGCGCATCTCCTTGCTGAAATCGACGGTTGGCGGGGGCCCGGCGGGGGCGCGTCCGTCGGCTCCGTCAGGGAGATCGATCGGGTGATTCTTGCGGATGAGATTGGCGATTTCTCTGCCCGCGATGTTCGCGGTCGTTTCGTTCAGCGTTTCAGCGTCACCGCCTTTGCCCCATTGTTCGCCGAGTGGGAAGAACGCGAGGTAGTGGTGCACCCACTCGTGCGAGGCTGTATCGAGCAGTGAATCGTACGAACGGTCGTCTCGGACGATCGCGGGATAGGCGGCGAGGCCGCCGATTGCGACGACGATGCTGACGGTGTCCTCATCGGTGGTCTTGTCTTCGAGCCGTTCGATGTCGCGCAGGCTGAGGTCATTCTTGAGCAACGTATCGCCATCGCGGCGGATTTCGTCGCGGGGTGAACGGACCAGGAGTTGCGGTGGGTTTGTGAGTTCGAAGTCCACGGGCGGCCAGGTGATGCGTTCAGCGTTGAAGAGGGGAAGCGACCGCTGGAGCCCAGACTGGTCGACGGCTTCGGTGATGTAGCGTTCGACCAGGCGTTCGACATCGTTCTCGTACGCTGCGCGTTCGTTGGTCAGGGCTTCGAGGAGATCGAGGTTCGGAGAGCCGGAGTTTTCGGCGGCGCGGATTTCACTGGTGAGTTTGAAGTACTGAGCGAGGGCCGCCTCGCCGGAGCTGTCATCAGGGTGAGGGCCGATCCCGAGGCGTGCGAAGACGTTATCGAGGAGAGTGTTGGCTTCCCACTTCCAGAGGACGTACTCGTTGGAGCCAACCGCGCCGCGTGGTGCAAAGGCGGCAAGGAAGAGCCCAATGAGCACTCCAACGAGCGCGGCGGCGACGATGAGCATCGTCCATGCCGACGGAGCCCACGGCCTGTACTCCACATCTCCGGCGGGCACCACTCGGAATGTCACGGCAAAAGGGTAATCGGTCTGGGGGAAAGAATTTGGCCTCTTCTGTTCCCTTACGCCCGCCGCCGTAGACTTGTCGGAGCCTATGAGCGCAAGCGCGACCACCATGCAGGAAGCTGACCGCGGCCGCCGGCCCCCGTTTCGCCTGCACTATGCGTCGTTCGAGTCCCGGGTTGCGGCCGGGGCGCTGGACGTGCTGGTGATGTTCATCATCGCGGCCCTGCTGGTCACCGCTGGATCCCTGATCGTCCTCATCTCTTCGGATTTCGAGAAAGTCGAGCCATCGAGCACGGCGCTCAACGCGTTTTGGGTGTGCGTCGGGTGTATTCCGCCGGCCCTGCTGCTTTACTTCTTCGTTGGATTCGCCTGGAAAGGCCAGACGATTGGCGCTTCGGTGATGCAGCTGATGGTGATCCGATCTGACGGCCACGCGCTCGGCGTGCTCGGGGCGATGGCGCGCGTGGTGGGCCTGCTCATCTACGTACTCATCGCGAGCGGCGGGGCGATCGTGGGGTACGCATTTCGCGACAACTCCGCGGTGGCCGCGGGGGCAGTTGGGGGCGCGCTGGTGGTTGCCGCGTTCGGCTTCATCTGGGCGGCATTCGACCGGCACCGGCGGACGCTGCATGACCGAATCGCCGGCACAATCGTCGTGCGGCTCGTTTAGCCGCTGTGTATCCGCGGGACGACTACCAGGAAATCGGCGTGCGCGACCGGGTGTACGGCAGCGCGACGTCCTCAAATGAGGGCCGCCGGTCGATCGTGGTGGTCCTGCTCTCTGTTTCGGTGTTCATCCTGGTGCTCTCTGTCAGCTGCCGCCAAACCACCGCATCGGGGCCCGCGCGAAACGTGATCGAGGCCGGAGTGGTGAACCTCACGGATATCGACCAGCTGATCGCGGATGAAGGGCCGGCCCTGCGCCAGGCGGCGTTGGAGAGCTCCGACGAGAACGTCAGCATCGCCGGATATCCGCTCGACGTCGTCCTTTCCCGAGACGAGATCCTGAAGAGCAGTGATGGGCAGCTTCGCGACCTGATTCTCGAGCGCTCGTCGGCCCTGATCTACGCGGAAGGCGTGGATGCGTTCGACCGGACAGGCGAGAGTTCCGTGCGGCGGTTTTCGCTGCAGGGGGTCATGCAGCTTGGCGTCGGCCAGGTTTCTGAAGGAAACCATTCACGGGCGACCTTCTTCGCTTTATTGGGCTTAGCTGGATGCGTCTTGTTCGGGGTGGTCACCGCCGCCACCGGCCAGGGCTGGGGGCGGATGCGGGCAATTGGATTCGCCGCGGCGGCCGGGGCGGTGCCAGTGGTGCTGCTGTTCTTCCTGCTGCGGTTGATGGCCGGAGCGATCGGTGGGGGTGACCCATTTGAGGACGCGTTGCGAGACATCTTGATCGCGGTGCTGACCGTGCCGATCCGCAACGGACTGGTGGTCGTGGGTGCGGGGGCCGCGGTTGTGCTGGGGGCGGTCGTGCTAGGCCGAGTTGAGCACGCTGTCACCGGACCGGAGAACTTCCAAGAGGACGCGGACTACTAACGCGCACCCATCATCGCTCGCAGGACGCGGGCGAGTAGCGGCATCCAATTTGTCCCGGCGCCGAGGCGGTCGATTCGGACCTGGTTGGGGCCGACCAGAACGCTTTTGAGGGCGAGAGATTCGACTGCCTCCTTCATGGCTGGAGGCGTTCCGCCGCGGATTCGGAGATGGAACATCTGCTCATCGGTTTTCAGGCTCTCCACATTTGCGCGGCGAGCCATGGAACGGATCAGTGCGACGTAGAGCAGGTTTTCGACCGAGCGCGGGACTGCGCCGAAGCGATCAGCGAGTTCAGCCTGCATTTCGGCGACGCCTTCGGCCGATTCGATCTCGGCAACACGCTGGTAGACGGCGAGGCGGGCATGGATGTCTTCGATATAGGTCTCAGGAATGTGGGCGCTGAGCGGCAGGTCAACGAGCGGCGATGGCGGCAGCGGTTCGGGTCCGGCGGGCGCCT
>CAZKZR010000123.1:0-7792 GCA_964557245.1 uncultured Anaerolineaceae bacterium
GTCAGCCGTTCCATGGCCCCCGCCGATGCCGCCGTCTAGACGGTGGGGAAGGTGACCGGCGGGTTCCGTGGCAACGTCATTGCGGAATCGGCGACCCTTTCCGGAACGATTCGCAGCTACACGGACGCCGTCCGGGAAGCGATGATCCGGCGGACCGAGGAGATCGTGGCCGGTGTTTGCGCTGCGTTCGGCGCTTCCTACGAATTCGACCACAACACGAGTTGCCCTCCGCTGGTCAACGATCCGGTGGTCGCCGGGTTCGTTCGCGATCAGGCGGCCATGTACTTCGGGCCCAACCACATCCTCGCCGCGCCCAGTATGGGTGCGGAGGACATGGGGGTCTTCCTTGAGCAACGGCCCGGCTGCTACTTCTGGCTTGGCGCGCGAAACGAGGCGAAAGGCATCGCCGGCCGCCACCACGACCCGGCCTTCGTCATCGATGAAGACGCGCTCATGGTGGGAGTGGAGTTCGGCCTCCGACTCATCGAAGGTCAGCTCGCCGCAAAATAGGCTCAGCCGGTGAACATTCCACCATCCGGAAACAGAATCTCTCCGGTGAAATAGCTGCTCTCGTCGCTGGCCAGGAAGAGCGCCGTGTTTGCGATGTCTTCGGGCTGGCCTAATCGTCCGAGGGGAACACTGTTCGTGATCGCTTGCTTCCGCTGCTCGTCACTTCGCATCGACGCGGTCATCGGCGTTTCGATGAAGCCCGGCCCGATGGCATTCACGCGCACCTTGTGACGCGCGATCTCCAGCGCCAGCACTTTCGTGAGCATCCACACGCCGGCCTTCGAAACGCAGTACTCCGCCGCGCCTGCAATCGGGATCTTCGCCGCCCCGCTGGCAATGTTGATGATTGAGCCGCCTCCGTTCTCGATCATCTTCCGAGCTGCGGCACGGTCGCACATCATGACCCCGGTCAGGTTCACGTTGAGGACCTTTTCCCAGTACTCCGTCGGCTTGCCCATCACCCCCGCCGGTCCTCCCCGCGGACCGTCGGATTCCACCCCGCTGACGTACAGCGCGTGGGAGATGCCCGCGGCTGCCAGCAGGACATCGAGCTTCCCGTGATGCCTCACCGCTTCGTCCGCCAGCGCGTCGCAGTCCGCTTCCACGCTGGTGTCGGTGCGTAAGAATGAAGCCTGTGCGCCGAGAGCCTTCAGCTCGGTGACAACTTCCGACCCACGGCTTTCATCAAGGTCCCCGATAATGACCTTTGCGCCTTCGCGCGCGAACGTCAGCGCGCATGACCGCCCGATGCCGCTCGCCCCGCCCGTGACGATTGCGACTTTGCCTTCAAGCCTGCCTGCCATCTTCTAAGACCTCCTGTGTGGAGGCGGATTGTAGACGGGCGATTGGCGTTTGCCTTCTCCTCGGCTACTCGTAGATCCAGGAGTCCGAATCGCGTTTCCAATCGATAAGTTCAGCCGGCTTGAAGAAGATCTTGATCTCGCGAGCGGCACTCGCCGGGCTGTCGCTGGCGTGGACCAGGTTCCGGCCCATCTCCATGCCGAAGTCCGCCCGGATTGTGCCCGGCGCGGCTTTCAGGGGATTCGTGGCCCCGTTGGTCGCGCGCACCATTTCGATAGCATCGGTCCCTTCGAAAACCGCCGCGATGATCGGTGAGGACGTGATAAAGGAGACGAGCCCCTCGAAGAATGGCTTTCCTTTGTGCTCCCCGTAGTGTTTCTCCGCCGTGGCCCGGGAGACCTGCATCAGCTTCAGTCCAACGATCTTCAGACCTCGGCCCTCCAACCGCTTGATGATTTCCCCGGCCAGTCCGCGCTGCACAGCATCAGGCTTCACCAGGAAGAGGGTTCGTTCGACTGCCATTGTGATAACTCCAGGAGTGATGATTCAGGACGCCGCGGGCTGGCGGCGGGAGATCGTGATATTCGGTTCGCGCAGGTAGAAGGCTTCTGCGCCAGGTTCCAGCGAGCCAGCCCGGATCTTCGGCGCTCGGTCTCGTAGTGCGGCTTCGCAACGTTCCCGAGGGCCGACTTCCCGTCCGCCGAGTTCGCCAGCGCCTTCGCCTACCAATTTCTGTCCCGCGAGAGCTTCGGGTCCCCCGAGTTGCGGACGATTCGTTGGCGTGGCGCCGCGGAAAGTCTGTACGGCGAACTCGCCGCGTCCTGCGGGATGGATCACCGTCGCGTTCGATTGCCCTGCGGCCAGGGCCGCCGCCTCTAGTGTGCTGATGGCGTAAAGCGGTGCACCGAGCGCGATCGCGAGGCCTTCCGCCGTCGCGATTCCCACCCGGACGCCGGCGTAGGCGCCGGGACCGATCGTCACCAGCAAAGCGTCCGGCCGGTCCGCGCCGAGTAACTCGCGAATGGATGGCAGCAGCAATCGGGAATGGTCCCGGCCGGCGTCCGCTTCAAAAGACGCCATCTCGCCATCGCGGTCTACCGCAACCGCGAAGGCGTCAGAGGCCGTATCGATGCAGAGGATTGTGCTCACGCCGCGCCGAGCGATGCGACCAGTTCTTCGCCGCGCGGGCCGCGTGGGATGAATTTCAATGTGCGGCTGCGCGGTCCCAGCGCCCCCGAGCGCAGTTCGACCACCAGTCCGTCACCCGGAATGAGTTCCGCGCCGCGTTCTGGCCATTCGATGACGAGGACGCCCTTCTCCGCGTAGTCCCACAGGCCCAGTTCGTCGAGGTCTTCCACATCCTCGATGCGATAAAGGTCGACGTGAAAGAGCGTTTCGCGTCCTTCGTATTCGTTCATGAGAACGAAAGAGGGGCTGTTGACCTGGCCGTCGCAAGAGAGCCCACGGCCGATGCCCTGCGTGAGGCAGGTTTTCCCGGCGCCCAACTCGCCGCTGAGCAAGACCACATCGCCTTTGCGCAGCTGCCGCCCGAGGCGTTCGCCCACGTTACGGGTTTCTTCCTCGCCGGTGGACGGGAGTTCGAGGTCGTGTGTCTCCGCCATGAAGGTCAGTATAGGCACGGGTGCGGTTATGCCCTACACGGCGCCTCTGGCTACGATTCTGAGCACTGCACCCCGGGAGCCTAACCTTGCCGCAACCGCTCACCATCGCCCTCACTGTCCGCTTCGACGACCAGAGCATCGAGGCCATACAGGCACTCGATCCGCGCATCGTCGTGAAGAACTTCGCCGAGGAGTTCCGGTCCGGTCCCCTCTCCGGCGAGACCCGCGAGCGAGTCCTATTCGAGTTCAGGGACGTCGAGGTGCTCGTCGGTAACAACCGCCTCGAGGCCGAATACTTCGATTCGGCGCCGAATCTTCGCTGGCTCCAGGTGATGAATGCTGGACTGGAGCGGCTAGACCGCCAGGGAATTCTTCAGCGCGGATTCTTCGTAACCAACGGCTCCGGGCTCTCGGCCGCGCCTATCGCCGAATGGTGCATCGGCGCGATGTTCGCCCTTGCCAAGCTGTTCCCGAGCTATCTTCGCAACCAGGACCGGCACGCATGGGAACGCATCCGGGGTGCCACCGTCCTCGAAGGCAAGACTTGCGGCATCGTGGGCCTCGGGGCGATTGGCCGTGCTACCGCCCAGCGAGCCCGCGCCCTCGGCATGCGCGTCATCGCTTCGCGCCGGACCGTCGAAGGTCTGGACCCCGACTGTGACGAATTGCTTCCGTACGGTGACCTCCTCAGCCTGCTCTCACGTTCTGACTATGTAGTCATCTGTGTCCCGTTGACCCAGGAGACACACTATCTCATCGATCCGGCGGCGCTGGCCGCGATGAAGCCCACCGCGGCGATCCTGAACATCGCCCGTGGCGACGTAATCGACCAGGATGCGTTAGTCGCGGCGCTACGCGACGGCAGGCTTGGCGGCGCGGCGCTGGACGTCACCACCCCGGAGCCGCTTGGCCCGGAGAGCCCGCTCTGGGACTTCCCCAACGTCCTGATCACACCCCACACCTCTGGCAGCTCAGATCGCCGTGACGGTTCCGCGGCGGCTCTGTTTATCGATAACCTGCAGCGCTACCTGAGGGGCGAACCGCTTCGAAATCTCGCCCGCCCTGAGCTCGGTTACTGAGCGCCGGTAAAACCTGTGTTGCGAAAGCATCAACGTACGCTCGCGACGATTGACCCCAACGCCGGGCGTCCGTACCTTGAGTTGGCATTACCAAACCCCGTAGGCGGAATACCGGGGGCAACTGTACAGACCCACTCGGAGTCAATAAGCCAACATGATGAAAGCCACGTCCGAAAGCGGAAAGGCGCCTGTCTCGGCGAGTCTCGGAAACCGCATCCGAACCGCCCGCCGCGACGCCGGAATGAGCCAGGGCCAGCTCGCCCAGTCTCTCAACACCACCCAGAGCGCCATAAGCCTCTACGAGGCCGGTCAACGTTCCGTGGGCATCGATATGCTCCTCAGCGTTGCCCGCATCCTCAATCGCCCGCTTCACTACTTCCTCGGCGATGACGGCGACATGCTCTATGTGAAAGACAGCGACATCGCCGAGCTCATCGGCGAACTGGAAAAGCACCCGGAAGATCTGCCGGAACTGCTGGCCTATTGGAATTTCCTTCGCTGGCGCCGGATGTCCTCCAACGGCAACGGCCGCCACTAGACTGATACACTGCACTCACTCTGAAGGCCGGGCACTCCCGGCCTTCTCCTTGTGAGCAGAAATGCGCCGACTCTGCGACCCGACTGACGCACGCCGGATGCTCAACCCGGGGCCGGTGGCTATCGTCACCACCTCATGGCGTGGCATGTCCAACGCGGCGCCCATCGCCTGGTGCGCGCCGGTTTCTATGCAGCCCCCGATGGTTGGCATCGTCGTACACCCGCACCGCTACACTGCCGACTTGATTCGCTTCAGTGACAACTTTGCGATCAACATCCCGGGGCCGGGACTGGTTAAACAGACTGCCTTTCTCGGCTCCCAAACCGGGCTGAACAACAGCAAGCTCGAATCGTCGGGACTCTCCCTGTTCAACCCCCTCTCGGTCGATGCCCCGCTCGTCGAAGGCTGCCTCGCGTGGATCGAGTGCACAGTCCAGGACGTCATCCGCCTCGGTGACCACACGCTGTTTGTCGGAAATGTAGTGAAGGTCCAGGCCGACGACGAAGCCTACGCCCAGCAGTGGCTGCTCAAGGATCGCGAACACAGCCCGCTGACGTTTATCGGCGGGACGCGCTACGCAGTCATCGGCGACCCGATCGAGGCTGCCTTCGAAGTGGATGTCAGCGGCGCGTTGGTCGTCGAAAACGCCGAGGAACGGGAGCGTCGCGAAGAGGAAGAGGCCGCCCGGGCTGAAGAGGCGAAGCAGGAAGGCGACGAAGGTCTTGCCCAGAAGCGCCGCTCCGAAGAGGACGACCACCGCAGCGTCTTCTAGCGCTGGTTGCTCGTGTGTTGAAGTGTAGCAATCGAGCGTAGGTCGTATTACATTCCGACGGCCGTGGCCGGGACAGAGGTGCCTTCGTGCCGCGAGCGTAGGAGGCTGGGGTGACTAGCGAGCAACGCATGTCCGTAGCTATCGTTGGGTGCGGTTACCAGGGAACGCTCTTTGCTCAAAGCCTGGCCGCCAGCGACCAATGGCAGGTCGTCGCCTGCGCTGATCCCGACGAGGAAGCGGCGTCGCTGCTGGCGAGACTGGCTGGTGGCGTCCCGGCGTTCCGTTCTGTCGAAGACTTGTTGGCAGGCTCAGATGTATCCGCAGTTGTAATTGCTACCTCTCACGACGCCCTCAGCGCCTCTGCGCTCGCGGCCATGCAGGCCGGCAAACATGTCCTGATGGAAAAACCGTTGGGACTCGACGAGGCGCAGGTGATAGGGCTGGAGTCGGCTGCGGCCGCTTCCGAGGTCTGCTGCATGGCCGGCTATTCCTTTCGGTACCTCGCCGGACTGCAGAAGGTCCGCGAACTGCTGGAGGCCGGTGCGACCGGTGAGATTCACTCGATCCAGGGGGCCATTGGTGTGGGTCCGATGATTGCTGGTTGGAAGGCGAGGCGTGACCTCGGCGGCGGCCCTCTCCTCTATGTCGGCTCGCACCTTATCGACCAGATGATCTGGTACCTCGGCGACGAGCCAGCCGAGGTCTCCGCCGAAATCCGGTACGCGCCGGGATCCGATGTTGACGAAACCACCAACTTTCAGCTGAGGTTTCGACGCGGCTGCGTTGCCCAGGGCTTTGTCACCCAGACCGCCCACGCCGGCCTCAACAGCCACCTCGGAATTTACGGCCGCCAGGGCCGGGTTACGCTTCGGGGAGTCGGTTTCACCTACGGCGTGGAGGTAGCCAGTGCCGCGCTGCCGGGCTTCATGCAGCCCACCAGCTTCCAGCTGCCCCAAACCGAAGACCATCGCCATCTCATGCATCAACCGCAGCTGGCCGAGTTCGCGCGGGCCATTCGCGAACGGCGCCAGCCGTCCTGCACTCTGGCCGAAGCCCGACGCGTCTCGCGAGTGCTCGATGGCATTGTGATGTCGGCGAACTCCGGACACCCAGTCCGGTTCGATTCTTGAATGGCTTGGCTTTTCTAACCGGAAGCTATGGCGTGACTGTGAAGCTCCAGCGAGCACTTTCGCGGAGCGCCGCTCGGGGATCGGACGGGTCGCGGACGAGTACTTCCGCCGTGCGCGAGCCGATGGCCAGGCCCTCCTCAGGGGCGTAGCACAGTCGTCCGGTTTTCGCGCCTGTGACGCCGGGCAGGAACCAGACGGACGAAGCGGTGACATCCACGCCATCGAGGAACAAGCGGAACCAACGTCCCGTCCCTGGGGTTTCTTCGAAGCGTACCTCTACGCAGACGCCTGCCGGGCGAAGCGAGTCGGCGCTTGCGGTGGAAGCTACCGAAACGATGCTCCCGTCCTCAGGGGTCATCTCGACGATAGTGGGGGGCTGGAGCACTCCGTCGACAATCACGGCGCCCTCAAACCGCTCGGGCGCGGCGAGCGCGTCTCGACCGGGAATGACGCGGTAGGCGACGACCGCGCCGGCGCCGATTGCCACCGCGAGGGCTACTGCGGTCGCAGTGGCGCCCGTCTTAGCGAGCGGCAACGCCAGGAGCCCGAACGCCCGTTGCCAGCCCCTTACCAGCCGATTGCGCTCTCCGCCCGTCTCAAGCTTGGAATGAATCTCTTTCAGATGAAAGCGCACTGCATTGCGCGAAATCCCGAGGAGTTCGGCCATCTCGCTGTTCGTGTAACCACGACGTGCCAGCATGAGGACCTCCCGCTCCCGGGGAGTCAAGCAGTGGTCTGAACCTTCTGGAGTTTCGTCGTTCATGTAGCCCTCGACGGCGGATGATGGAGCCACGCTAGCCATCGATTCAGGAAATGTCCCTACCCCTCCCCGCTCCGAGCATACATGTGGGCAGCCATGGCCCGAACGGGCGCAGTCCGCGTGTACGTCCGTCCCTGATTTCCAGAAAGACGGTGCGGGACTAGGGATTTCCCTAAGGCCACAGCTCCATGACGGGGTGCATTATGGGCGCGAACCCCTCCCAGAGAGCGGGACAGAAAGCGAGCGACCCTGCCATGCCGGCCGTTGGCGGATTTGACGGCGCTCCTGATTATCGCGCCCTCTTCGAGCAGTCTCCCGGGCTGTACCTCGTCCTTGATCCGAACGACAGTTTCCGCTGCCTGGCGGTGAGCAACGCCTACCTCAGGGCCACCATGACCGATGTCGCCCAGGTGCTGGGTCGCCCGCTCTTCGAGGTCTTTCCCGACAATCCCGATGACGCTACCGCCGATGGAGTGAGCAACCTTCGGGCTTCGCTCATGCGCGTGATCGCCACCCTCCAGCCGGACGCGATGCCCACGCAGAAATACGACATTCGAAGACCGGAAAGTGACGGGGGCGG
>CAZKZR010000124.1:0-2344 GCA_964557245.1 uncultured Anaerolineaceae bacterium
CGTGTTCGAATGCCATGTTTTCACTCCTTGCGCGGGCCGCATGCAGCGGCTCTACTGTGCGCACGAAGTCTACTCTCTGGAGAACGCCCTCATGCCAAGCCGCCGTGGATCCATCGCCCTCACCGACCAGGAACAGGAAGCGTTCTTGAACGACAGCTGGACCCTCCAGGTGGCCTCGAACGGGCACAAGGGTTTCCCGCATCTTGTGGCCATGTGGTACGTCATGATCGACGGCAAAATCCATTTCACCACGTTCGGCAAGAGCCAGAAGATCATGAACCTGCGGCGCGACCCGAAGATCACCTGCATGCTCGAGGCCGGAAAGGGCTACTCAGAACTCAAGGGCCTTGTCATCGAAGGCAACGCCGACGTTATCGATGACGACAACGCGTTCACCGCGAAGGTGATGGCCCACGTCGGTTCTAAGTACAACGGCATCCCCGTCCCCACCGATACGCCGGAGGCCGCTCTGAAGGCGGCGAGCAAGCGTGTGGTGGTGCGAGTGAACCCTGTGGACATTTACAGCTGGGACCACGGGAAGCTGGGCGGCCGCTACTAACAGCGGCGATTCACTGCACCGTCACGGTGCCTGACATCGTGTCGTGGATGTCGCAGGTGAAGTGATACACCCCGGGTGAAGTGAACGTGTAGCTGGCACCGCCGGACCTGGCGGGTTCGGTGCTAAGCGGGAAGTCCGTACCGGAGACGTTGTGAGGTTGCACGGGTTCGTTCCAAGACCAGGTAACAGTGCCGCCTGGAGCGATCGTCACTGCCGACGGGCTCCAGAAGAAGCGAACGGAGCCGGTTGCCCCGACGAAAGCGCTTAACGGATTGCCCGAGGCTGGCGGAGGCGTCGGGGTTGGAGGGATGGGGGTGGGCGCAGGAGTGTTCGCCACCGGGGGATTCGTGGCGGTGGCGGGCGGAACGGTTGCCGTCGCCACTGCAGGCGTCGTGGTCGGCGAAGCGGGAGTTGTCGCCACGGCGGTCGGGGTAGTTGTCCCTGATGCGGAAACGGGCGTGAGCTGAGAGCCGGTTAAGGCCGTGGGGCTTGCGGTGGTGGTAGCGGCCGCCGGAGCGGTTGGCGTTGAGTCGGAATCGGAACCGCCGCCACAGGCAGCAAGGAACGTGGCTGCGAGCGGGACGAGCAACAGTGTGCGGCGCATAGCTGCTCCCGGGAGAAGGAATTTCGGTGGTTCCAGTGTCTCCGATGCGCCGGTTACCGGGTGTGAGTTCCGGCATAGATAAAGTGGCCATCGCCGAAGCGATGGCCACTCGTCATTGAGCGCAGTACAGCCGGTTAGCGGCGGCTGGCTGCGAACG
Source organism: uncultured Anaerolineaceae bacterium (assembly GCA_964557245.1). GTDB lineage: Bacteria > Chloroflexota > Dehalococcoidia > Tepidiformales > Tepidiformaceae > Amarobacter. The sequence continues at coordinate 1,321 of CAZKZR010000124.1, forward strand.
CGGCGCCCGTCGCGGCCGTTGCCACTCCTAATGCACCGAATATGAGCCACAGACCGCTGGAGCCGGAAGGAGCGGTGGCCGTGTCGCCAGTGTTCGGCGGCAGCGGTGCGTTGGTCCCGACGTTCACGGTTGCCGCCATGCCCTGGTCGGCATGCAGGAAGCAGAAGTACTGATACGTCCCAGCCTTGGTGAAGGTCAGGGCGAATTTCGTTCCCTTGGGGTAGCCGACGCCGAGGACGCCGCTGTTGACGATTCCTGTGCCATCGAACTTCCCGCCGGCGGGGACCGAGGCCGCGATATCCAGGACTGCTTCGGCTCCGCCTGGCGGGATCAACGCAGCGAGCGCACCAGGGTTACCCATGGAGACGGTATGGGGCGTCTGCACAGCCGAAACCCACTCGATTGTGTCGTTCACGCCGATGTTGACCGTGCCGGGGAAGAACTGCTGGACGTCGCCCATCGGCAGGTCCGTCGCCGAGCTGATGCTCAAGGTGTACTTGCGCCCACCGCTGGGATTCGCAGCTACGGCAACAGGCCGTGCGTTCATGCCCGCGGCGGCTGCCTTGAGAGCGGCGGTGGAAGAAGCGAACTGCGCCGCGGCGCGGCCGTCCACCGACAGCTGGTTATCGGGAGTGCCCAGGTCCGGCGTTTGGACAACAACCGAGCCGGTCATGAGCGGATGGAGAATGCAGAAGTACTCATAGGTGCCCTTCTTCGGGAAGGCGACGGTGTAGGTGTCGGTGCTGGTAGGCGCACCGAAGATGAGGCCGGAGCTAATGAAGCCCGTGCCTTCCCAACTCGGGGTGGAACCGCCGACGAGCACGGAAGGGTCTCCGGCCGGGATGCCGAAAGTGACACTGTGTGGTTCGAACCACGGGAACGTGAACTTCACGGAGTCGCCGGGCTGGACGTAGACGACGCTCGGCCCGAACTGGTTCACGGCGAAGCCAGTCTCGCCGGTTCCTGTCTGGACCGTGATGGTGGTGGCCGCGATTGCGGACTGGCCGTTTGAGGCGAAGACCGC
>CAZKZR010000124.1:2444-7728 GCA_964557245.1 uncultured Anaerolineaceae bacterium
CCGATGAGCGGGCTGATGACCGGCTTCGAGTTGTCCAGCTTTACGCCGGGCGAGTAGTTGAGGTCCTGGGAGAACGGATCGAATTCTTCGAGGCCCGGAGGTGGCGGCCCGTTCAAGTCGGCGGGGCCGGGGAAGACCACGTCGTGCGGGGTCTGTACGTTCGAAACGAACTCGACCTGGTCATTCACGCCCACGTTGAGCGAAGACGGGAAGAACTGCATCACGTCGCCCTGGGCGAGGTCGGTGGCGCTGGATACGGCAAGCGTGTACTTCTTGCCGCCGCCGACGCCGGCGGTGACAGCGACAGGCTTGGCGGCCTGGGCGCCTGCGGCAGCCTTGAGCGCGGCGATTGCAGAGGCGTAGTCCGCGGCACCGCGGCTATCCACGGCGACCTGGGTGTCTTGCTCACCGATGCCGGCGCCCTGGACCACCACCTGGCCAGTCATCAGGGGATGAATGACGCAGTAGTAATCGAAGGCGCCTTCCTTGGTGAACTTCACGGAGAAGGTGGACGGAGTCCCGGGGGCCGGGAACACGAGGCCCGAATTCACGACACCGGTACCATCGTATTCGGCGGTGTTCGATGCGGCCGGAGCGGTGGGATCGCCCTGGGGCTGGCCAAAGGTCACGGAATGCGGCTCATCCCAGGTGAATGACCAGGTGACGGTGTCGCCGGCGCGCACGTAGGTGCTCGTCGGCAGGAACATGTTGACCGCGTAGCCGGTTTCGCCTGCGCCGGCGCGGATGTTGAGGTTGACTGCTGCGGCTTCCGCGGACTGCCCCGAGGATGCGAACACCGCTGCAATAGCGACGGCCAGCGCTGGCAGGACCAGCAAGACCTTTCTCATATTTCCCTGTGCTCCCTTGGTGATTCGGGCGTGAGGCGCCCGGTTCGGCGAACGTAAAACGCCCTGAACCTCAATTCAAGTGGTTAATGTGCACTTAATCACGCTAGAAGCCGATTTCAGCCTTAAGTCCCAGAGATTGAGGCAGGCAGGATGACAGACACCGATTAACTCGGCCCGCGACCGCGCCACTCCGCCGCTGACGGCACGGCCTTCGTGCCTTTCGCCAGCAGGACGCTTCGGAGCAGCGCGATCTCGACGGCGCGGGCGGCGAGGATGCCTACGTTCAGCACTTCGAATGGCTTGATTTCGAGTTTTCCCATCGACAGCGCAAAGGCGATGTCCCCGTCGCCGGTGGTGTGCGCAGGGGCGACCACGCGGGCGAAGCCGTCGTGCGCCTGGGTACAGACACGCTGGAGCTCGTGCGGTTCGAGGATGGCGTTCGTCGCGACGCTGATGAGCGTTGTATTTTCGCCTGCCGCCACCGTCAACATCTCGGTGCGACGGCTCATCGCTTCCGAAAGGCCGACGAACTGGCCGGGTTCGGCGCGCGGACCGGCAACCTCGATGCCCGTCTCTGGATCACGGAGCGAACCAACCGGGTTGGAGGCGACGAGTGCTCCGACGATGAGGCCATTCGGGCCGAGGAGGCTGGCGGTCCCGAGCCCGCCCTTCAAGCACAGGTCGGGGCCTAGAAGTTTCGCGGCGGTAGCGCCGGTTCCAGCGCCCACGCTGCCTTCCGCTACACGGCCGCCGGTAGCGCGAGCCGCCGCGCGATATCCGGCATCTGCGTCTGGGAACGCCAGCGGGTCACCCAGGCCGAGGTCATAAAGCACGGCCGCGGAGACGATGGGCACGGGCCGGTGAGCCGTGATGAATCCGGCGCCGCATTCCGCCAGCCAGCGCATCACTCCGTCCGCGGCGCCGAGGCCAAACGCGCTCCCCCCGGTGAAGACGACGGCATGGCAGGTTCGAACCAGGTTGGAGAGCCCGAGCACGTCTGTTTCGCGAGTCCCGGGCGCGCCCCCGCGGGTATCGACGGCGGCGGCAGTGGCGGATTCGCAAAGGACGACGGTGCAGCCGGTGACGCCCTTCCGGTCAGTATCGTGCCCGACGCGGACGCCGGGAACATCGGTGATTGCGTTGCGTGGTCCGGGCTGCCAGTCGCTCATTCGGGGCGGCGACCGGCCCCACGCCGGGCTGAGACATACGACATAAGGAATCCCCGGGCGATGCTGCAAAGGTCCGCTGTGATATCGGCCAACGTGGTGGCGTCAGATTCTGAACTGCCGAAGCTGGAGGCGAGGGGTTCGCCGGCCGAGTTCACTCCAGCCATCCAGCATTCTTCCGCCACCTGGCGCCGAAGGAGATCGGGAATCAACAGCATCGGGTTGCCCGTCTCGGCGGCGGCAACGATTCCGGTTATCTCCGCGAGTTCGGGCTGGGCGCGCAGCAGTTGCGCTGAGGCCAGGGCATCGTTGCCAATCGAGAGTTCGCGCAGCATCTGTTCGGGCGAGATGGTCGCCGCGAGGTGCACGAACGCCTTCCATTCGGACGCGCCGGGAAGCGGATCCAGGAGTGAGCGGGCGACCAACCGCGTCCGATCGCTCAGCGCGTTGTAGACAGCAACCAGCCGGCGGGCAGACTCGCCGAGTTCCTGCGCGATCAGGCCCACGAGAATCGCCCGATCACCGGATTCGGAAAAGACGAGCGCGCGGAGTGCGGCGTCTCCCGCCATTTGCGGCTTACGCAGCGCCGAACGGGCGTACGACTCCACGAAGTCGAGTTCGGAGAGGTTTCCCGGGTAAGTGGCGGGCAGAGTCACTCCCGGATTGTCGAGAACGCAGCGCCGCTTGTCGATGCGGGCTAGCGCTCGCCCCAGAGCGCGGCCCGAATTTGGGCGGCGATCTTTGAATCGCCCGCCGGCTGGCGCATCCCTTTATCTATCCGGGTTGCACACAAACGAAGGCCATCCGTGGCCTGGTCATCACCAAGGTTCGTAATGAGCTTGCGCGGGAGTTCGAGCAGCCAGTGCATCCCCCAGAGGATGCCGAGCAGGTCCACGAGGTCGGCGGCCGTCTCCGGCGCCAGTTCGCGGCGGCTGGCATAGGCCGCTGCCAGCGCCCGCCGTGCCGGGGCATCGAGCCCTGAAGTGAGCAGAAATGCCGCCACGTCCCACAGCTGCGGGCCGAAGCCCGCCTCTGAGAAGTCGCAGATCCAGGCCCTGCCGGGAGCCAGCAGGATATTCGCGGCGGTGGCGTTCCGGTGGGCCAGGCCGAACGGCGAGGCAAGCAGATACTGGTGCGCCTGCGCCAGTGGCTCACGCGCCGGATCCCTCTCGCCCGCTGCGAATCCGAGGCGGTGCAGAGGGATCTCGGCCGGGGGGAACAGGCTCTCGGGGGAGTGCCCCCAGTCGTGCCCTTCCCGGATCGGCAGCGAATGGAGCGCGGCCAATCCCGTCATGGCCGCCTCAGCGGAGCCGGGTGGCGGGACGAACTGCAGTGCGCTGGAGCCGGGCGCGGCGCGCTCTACGGAAGCCTCCCCGATGACGGCCAATTGCTCCGGCATCCAGCGAAAGTCCGCCGTGGTGAGGCGTTCCGAGACGGCCAGGTGGTTCATCCGGGTGTCGGCATCGGCGGCCTCGCGGACGATGACGTCAAACGGCTGCTGGACTTGGACGAACGCCCGGACGGGGCTCCCTGGGAGCTGGCCGAGCGGTTCCCAATCCACCGCGGTCTCCGGGGGAAGACCTAAAGCGGCGAGCAGTTGAGCTGTTTCGATCATTGCGGTCTGACCCGCGACTTTGGCTGGCATTTGGGACAGAAGTGGGTGGAACGGCCGCCAACGATCGAGCGGCGAATCTCCGTGCCGCAGGTGTAACAGGGCTTGCCCGTGCGACGGAAGACCTGCACGTACATGTGCTGGCTGCCCTGCTCTCCCTGACCGTCGACGTAGTCCTTAAAACTCGCACCGCGGTTCTCTATGCCGCGTTCCAGCACGGTTCGGGTGGTCTGGAACAAGCGCTTCACGCCCGCGGGGGAAACGAGGTTCGCCGGCGTATCCGGCCGGACACGAGCTTCGTAGAGCGCTTCATCTACATAGATATTTCCGAGGCCGGCAAACCGCCGCTGATCGAGCAGGACGGCCTTGATGGGCGCCGTCCGGTTCTTCAGACGCTCCCGGAACTGACTGAGGGTGAGACCTTCGTCGATAGGTTCGGGTCCGAGCTTTTCGATGACTTCCGCGGCCGATTCGTGGATGCGCCAGGTTCCGAACTTTCGGAGGTCGCTCCAACGGAGATCGAACCCGTTATCGAGATGGATCACGGCGCGCTGGTAGGGCTCCAACGGCGCTTCCGCCGGCCTCCAGACCAGTCTGCCGGTCATGCGCAGGTGTACGACGAACACCCGTCCGTCGCTGAGCGTGAACAGCAGGTACTTTCCGCGCCGGCCGGCGGCGGTGATGGAACGTCCGACGAGGTTCCCCGCGAGTACTTCGACGGTGACGCCCGCAAGCAAATGAATCGTCGCAGGATCAACCTCGACGCCCGTGATGGTCCGGCCGACGACCAGCGGTTCCAGGTCGCGCCGAATGGTTTCGACTTCGGGAAGTTCGGGCACGGTTCGATTTTCAAGTGGGCTACGCGCACTGTCGATGCGCGACCCTGCGGAGCATGCCCGTTACGCTGTGCCCGTGATCACGCACTTGCAGGGCCAACTGGCACGGATGGACCCCTCCGGGCCGCTCGTGGAGGTTGACGTGCAGGGCGTCCGCTATGAGGTTCTGGTGCCGAGCGTGCTCTGGCCCGAACTGCAGGCGCTGGCGGGTGAGAACCCTCTCGACGGAGCCGGTGGCCCGCCGCTCGGTCTGCACATCTTCTATCACTCCACCGCGAACAACCCGACTCCTGTCCTCGTCGGTTTCCTCCGGCGGGCGGAACGCGACTTCTTCCGGAAGTTCACGACGGTCGAAGGCATTGGGCCGGCGAAGGCCGTGAAGGCGATGAACATCTCGGTCAGCACCATCGCCCGGGCAATTGAGCAGGAAGACCGTGCGGTGCTCTCCAAGATGCCTGGCATCGGCGCCCGGAGCGCGGACAAGATCATTGCCACGCTTCGCGGAAAGCTGGTTGCCGAAGCAGCAATGCACGACGCAGGCGTCGCCCAGCCCGTGGACGCAGCGAAGTTCGAAAGCAAACGGGCCGTTGCGGATGCGGTCGAAGCGATCGCCGCACTAGGGTACTCGCGCAACGACGCGAAACGGCTGGTGGAGGACGCTCTGGAGGCTGCGCCCGAGTTGGCCGGAATCGAAGCCATCACGCTCGCCGTGTTGCGCCGCCTGGACCAGCGTTAGCCGGGACTTGGGGTCACCGGCGGGCCTGCTACAATGGGGCTCTGCCCTCGTAGCTCAACGGATAGAGTGTCTGACTTCGGATCAGA
>CAZKZR010000125.1:0-5547 GCA_964557245.1 uncultured Anaerolineaceae bacterium
GATCGGGTGTCCTTCGGCCGCAAGCGCTGTGATGCGCTCATAAGAGAAGAGTGAGACCGCCCGTTCCGGGCCGCCGTGGATGGCGGGATGGGCGACCGCATCGCTTTCGATGCCGAGTTCGCCGATGACGGCCTCGGACACAGGTATTTTGGGGACGCCGCCCTGCGAAGCGTTGATCTGGTAAATCGATCCAGTGGTCATGGGATCGAATCTAGCGGGATTGGGCCACCGAGTGCCACCTAAACCAGCTGGTTCGGGTGGTCCATCTCCGCCAGCAAGGAGGCCGTCGCGAAGGTGACCGCCTCGACGGCCGCCGCGAATGCCGCCTCATTCTTCTTCGCGGGCACGCGGTACCCGCTCACTTTACGGACGAACTGCAGCGCCGCCGCCTGCACTTCTTCGGGCGTGGCGGGGACTTCGTTGTTGCGGAGCTTCTTGATACTGCGGCACATGCCGTTGATTTTCGGGCGGTCGGCGTCGCTTGTCGATCAGATCCCAGGCCCGGCGGAAACCGGAAGGCGCCCACCTCGGAAGTCGGCGACCCCAGTGCTACACTCCCCGCGCGCCAGCTTCGTATGCATGAGGTGACTGCTGTGTCGAATATCGCCGTGACAGCCCGGCTGACCGAGTTTTGCCGTTCCATCCGCTTCGAAAACCTGCCTGCGGATGCCGTAGAAGTTGCCAGGCAGTGCCTGCTCGATTGGCTCGGCGTCACGCTCGCCGGCTCGAACGAACCGCTCGCCCTGATGCTCCGTGACGAAGCACTGCTTGAAGGCGGCAACGCCCAGGCTACGCTGATCGGCAGCGGCCACCAGGTGACCGCGAAGCAGGCCGCTCTCGTGAACGGCGCTGCCTCCCACGCGCTCGATTACGACGACGTTCATCTCGCGATGAGTGGGCACCCTTCGGTGCCGATCTGGCCCGCACTCCTCGCCCTGGCTGAGTGGCGAGGAGGCAGCGGCCGGGATGTGTTGGCCGCCTTCGTCGCCGGCTATGAAATGGAGTGCCGAATCGGCATGCTCGTGATGCCGGGGCACTACACGACCGGGTTCCACTCCACCGGAACCCTCGGTACTTTCGGCGCCGCGGCCGCCTGCGCGCACCTCCTGGGCCTGGATCAGGAACAATGGGGACGAACGATGGGGATCGCCGGCGCGCAGGCTGCCGGACTGAAGTCCATGTTCGGTACCATGTGCAAACCGCTCCACGCCGGTAAAGCGGCCGCGAACGGGCTCTTTGCCGCCCTTATGGCCGAGCGGGGATTCACCAGCAATCCCGAAGTTCTGGAAACGGCGCAGGGCTTCGCCGCGACCCAGGCGACCGCGATGAATGTGGAGCGGGCACTGTCAGGGCTGGGCGAGCACTATGCGGTCCGCGACACGCTATTCAAATATCACGCCGCCTGCTACGGCACGCACGAGACCATTGAGGGCGTTCTGCGCCTGAAAGAAGACAACGGGCTCCTTCCCCAGCAGGTAGAGCGAATCGACCTGCTGGTCCCCGCCGGACACCTGGCGATGTGCAATATCCAGGCGCCAACGACTGGTCTTGAAGGCAAGTTCAGCCTGCGCTTCACGGCGGCGCTCGCGTTCGTCGACGGCGAGACCAGCGATGCCGCCTTCACCGACGAACGCACCGCGCAGCCACGCCTGACCCAGATGCGCGATCGAGTGAGGGTGACGCCGCAGGAGGGTGATTGGGAACGTGGGACGCGCGTTTCCATCCGGACGACTGACGGTCGGGAATTCAGCGAACAGGTGAACTTGAACATTCCTGCCTCAGACGTGGCCCGGCAACGAACACGCCTCGAAGCGAAATTCGCCTCCCTCGCGAGCCCGGTCATCGGGGAGGTCGCCGCCAGGGCCATCCTGCGAGTGGTTGAAGATTTCGAACACCAGCCCTCGGTCGAGCCGATTACTACGGCAGCCGCGGTCGCTGCTGCGGGTGTTGCATGAACGACGCCGTGAAGTGGCGGAAGGGCAACCACTACGAGGCGTTCACCATCGGCCAGGAGTTCACTCACCATTGGGGCCGGACGATTAATGAGAGCGACAACAGCATTTTCTCGTCACTCACGCTGAGCTATAACCCGCACTACTTCAACGCCGAGTTCGCGAAGGCTCACGGCCATCCCGGTATCCAGGTCAATCCGATGCTCGTGTTTCTCACGGTCTTCGGCCTTTCCGTGGAGGACCTGAGCGAAGCTGGAGGGCTCTTTCTCGGCGTGGACAACCTGGAGTACGGCCCGGCCGTCTATCCCGGTGACACCCTGACCGCCCGAAGCACCGTCACTGACAAGCGCGAATCCGACAGCCGGCCCGAATCCGGCATCGTCACCTGGCACACCCGCGGCTACAACCAGCGCGGCGAGCAGGTTATCGAGTTCCACCGCACGAACTTCGTGGCGAAAGAGAGACCCCGTACATGAGCTACATGACCGAGGCCCGGCGCATGATCCAGGCCAGCGCTCGCGAGTTTTCAATGAAGGAAGTCCTGCCCGTCGCGAACGAGTTGGACAAGGTCAAAGGCGATATCCCAATGTCGCTGCGGGACAAGATGTCGGAGCTGGGCTACTTCGGGATCCGCATTCCCGAGCAGTACGGGGGCCTCGGGCTGGGCGTTTTCGAATACGTCCTGGTGACGGAAGAGCTGGCCCGAAGCTGGATGAGCGTCGCCAGCATCATCGCCCGCGGCAACGGGTTTTTCGGTACCGAGGCGTTCACGGAGGAGCAACGGAAGACGTACCTCGCCCGGATGGCACGCGGCGAGTTCCTCGGCGCTGCCGCCCTTTCCGAGCCCGACGCCGGCTCCGACCTCGGCGGCGTCACTTGCCGTGCTGAGAAAGACCCGAACGGCGGACCAAACGACTACCTCCTGACCGGCACCAAGATGTGGTGTACGTTCGCGGATGGATCAGACTACATAACGGTTCTCGCCAGGACCGACCCCGTCATAGATCCCAAGCACCGGCACCGGGGAACGGCCACATTCTTCATCGAGAAAGAACGCGGGACGCTGCCGCCGAACTGCACCGGCACTCCGGTGAACAAGATCGGCTATCACGGCTGGAAAACCTGGGAGCTCCATTTCGATGGCTGCAAGGCGCTAAACCTCAGCGCCGGCGGCAGCAGAAGCGGCTTCCAGGGCGCCGTATCCGGGCTAGAAGGCGCCCGCGCCCACACCGCGGCCCGCGCCATCGGCCTCGCCCGTGGCGCCATGGAGGACTCCATCGCGTATGCAAAGCAGCGTGTCCAGTTCGGCCGCCCCATTGCCGACTTCCAGGCGATCCGCTTCAAGATCGCGACCATGGCTGCCGAAATCGAGGCCGCCAGGCAGCTCATGTACTTCGTCTCTGAGGAGATCGACAGCCGCCGCCGGTGCGACAAGGAAGCCGGGATGGCCAAGTGGTTCGCCAGCGAAATGGCCGAACGCGTGACCAGCGAAGCGCTGCAAATCCACGGCGGTTACGGCTACACCACTGACTTGCCCATCGAGCGGTATTGGCGCGATGCCCGCCTCACCAAGATCTTCGAAGGGACGTCGGAGATTCAGTTGCGCATCATTTCGGACCGGTTGCTGGAAGATTGACGAGATCCGCTGCCCGACCCTTCGCACTGGTGCTTGGCGCCGGGTTCCAGGGAGCGTGCGCCGCGCTTGCGCTCGCCAGCCGAGGCTACCGCGTCGAACTCATCGACCAGGCCGACCGCTGCTTCAGCCGGGCGAGCGGCCGCAACGAGGCCAAAATCCACCTCGGGATGGTCTACGCGAACGACGAAAGCTTCCGCACCGCGAGCCTGATGCTGGACGCCAGCCTGGCATTCGCGCCGCTACTCGAATCGTGGCTCGGACACCCAGTCGACTGGCCCCAATTCCGCTCGTCTCCGTTCACCTACGCGGTGATGGATGACTCGCTGCTCTCGTACGATCAGGTCTGCGATTTCTATGCCCGCGTCCAGGACACCTATGAACAACGGCTCAATGGCCGCACCTACCTTGGACTGAACCCTCGATCGCTCTGGCGTCCGATCGCCAGCGTTGACACGCCCGCCTGGATCCGGACGGATCAGATCGCCGGACTGATTGAGACTGAAGAAGTTGCACTGGACCTGGAGAAGCTGCGCATTCTGCTCACTGACGCGCTGGATGCTTCGACGGCCATTACGCTCAGCTTCGGGACGACAGTCGAAACGGCCGAACGAATCGGGTCGGGGTTCCGAGTCGGTGGGAGAACACGTGACGGTGAACCCTGGCAACGCCAGGCCGACATCCTGGTGAACTGCCTCTGGGAGGGCCGGCTTCACCTGGACCGCCTTATGGGCGTCGAACCAGGCAGGCAGTGGGTGTACCGCTTGAAATACCGCGTGCTCGGTGAGCGACCGCGGGCGCTGGCCGACCTCCCGTCGCTCACCTTCGTGCTCGGCCCCTACGGTGACATTGCGACCTACTCAGGGTCGTCCACCTATCTCAGTTGGTATCCGGCCTGCCTTCAGGGCTGGTCCGACGCCCTCGTGCCGCCAAGGGAGTGGGCTTCCGCCTGTGAAGGCAACGCCGACTCTGCGAAGGCCGCGGCGATTGCCCACGAAACGCTCTCTGCGCTGGACCGCATCGTGCCCGGCATCGCGGAGACGAACGTCAAGCACGTTGATGCTGGTGTGATCTGCTCCTGGGGTCAGACGCACGTGGATGTCGATGATCCGCGCAGCGAACTCCACGAACGGCACGCCATCGGTGTCGCCGCTCACGACGGCTACTTTTCCATCGACACCGGAAAGTTCACCTGCGCTCCGTTGTTCGCCGGCCGCCTGCTCGACGCGCTAGACGCGTGACCGCGGACGCGCTCCCTCCGCTGGTGACGCTCGCGATCCCCCTCTATCGGTCACTGCGCTTCCTCGACATCATCAGCGAGAACATCCGCAACGCCGACTACCCGAACCTCGAGATCCTCATTGGCGATCGCCACCTCGCTGATGACACCGTCGAGCAGCTGCAAGCACGTTTCACGGGCGACTCCCGGCTTCGGTTCATCACAGCTCGCGACGAGATCGGATGGGTGGAGCACTACAACCTGCTCTTACGTGAAGGCCGAGGCGAGTACTTCTTGTGGATGCCTCACGACGATTCGTACCCGCCGGGGTACATCGGAGCGCTTGTCCGCCGGCTCGTAGCTGCGCCGGATTCCATCCTGGCTTTCGGCTGGTGCGACACGGCCGGCGTCGACGGCAAGCCACACACGGTGTGGCCTGCACCCCCGTTCGTTCCGGACGAAAACTGGTCGCCAAGGATCGCCCTGCGCATGTTCTTCGGTTGGAACATCGGCGTGGCGATGCGAGGCGTGTTCCGGCGTTCGCGTCTCATTGAGGCCGGGCTTTGGCTCCCCGTCACCACCGGCGACGCGTATGCGGATGTCCTTTGGTTGTTTGGCGTCGCGCTGCTGGGACGTTGGGAATTCGAGCCGGGCGTCCGCTGCCTGAAGCGCTTCTACGCTGATAGCACGCACGTCTCCTGGAAGGCCGCGAGGCCGGGAGAACTGCCGTCGGTCATGTCGCG
>CAZKZR010000125.1:5647-7717 GCA_964557245.1 uncultured Anaerolineaceae bacterium
ACCCACCTTGCGCGGCTTCTCGACGAGGTCGAGAAGGGCGAGTGCATCACGATCACGCGTCACGGCAAACCCGTGGCCGTGCTGAAGGCCCCGGAAGCAGGAGTCGATCCTCAACGGCGTGCCGCCATCGACGCACTCCTTGAGTTCGGACGGCAGCACCGAGGGGCACTCAAGGGCCTGGACATCAAGGAATTGATCAATGAGGGCCGACGCTACTAGATGCCGGCGGTCATCGACGCCTCCGTCGCGTTGTCGTGGTGCCTTCCAGATGAAGTCAACGACTATGCTCGCCGGGTACTGATTGCTCTCCGTAGCGATCGGGGGTTCTACCCGCCGATCTGGCCAGTCGAGGTGATCAATGCCTTGATCGTCGCGAAGCGACGAGCGCGCTTGTCTGATGCCGAAATCAACCGCGCAGCCACGTTACTCGGCAGTATTGGCTTCGAGCCGCTGACCATCGATCTGGTTGAGTCATTAGGCCAGATTCGAAGGCTAAGCGAGGCACACGGCCTCACCACTTACGACGCCTCGTATTTGCACCTCGCCCTGCGAGAAGGGTTGCCGCTGGCGACCATCGATGACCGGCTGGGTGTTGCAGCCCGCGCCGCCGGGTGCTCGGTCTTCGAACCGCCTGACTAGCCCCCGATGCCCGCCAGCTTCTTCCGTTTGCTGGCGACATAGTCCACGAGGATGTACTCGCCGAGCTTGTCCGGGGTGGTGTAGAAGACGCGCCCCTTGTTGATCCGCGCCACCTGGTTCACGAACTCTTTCAGGTAGTAGTTTCGGTCCAGCATGAAGGTGTTGATCGTGATGTTCTTCTGCGTGCAGCGCTTCACTTCCTTGAGCGTCTCACGGATCGTGATCGGGCTCGGCGGGTAGGCGAAGTAGCTCCGGCCCTTTTCGAGGTGCGCCGTCGGCTCGCCGTCAGAGATCATGATGATCTGCCGCGTGCCCTGCGTGTGCTTGGCCAGCAGTTTCTGGGCGATCATCAGGGCGTGGTGCATGTTCGTACCGAGCACGGACTCGTCCCAGCGGACGTATGGCAGCTGATCCGCCTGCAGTTCGCGGGCGTACGCGCTGAAGCCAATGATGTACAGGCTGTCGCGCTGATACTGCGATGAGATCAGGTTGTTCAGCGCCATGGCGACCTTCTTCGCCGCCTGGAAGCTGCCCCGTAATGCCATCGACCAGCTGAGATCGAGCATGATCACGGTTGCCGTCTGCGTCAGCAGTTCCGTCCGTTCCACTTCGAAGTCGTCCGGCTTCAGCTTGAGCGGTGTGCCCGGCCCCTCGCGCAGCATCGAGTTCATCATCGTCTTCTGGATGTCGAGGAAGAACGGGTCGCCGAACTCGTACTTCTTCGTGCTGTCCGTCCGCTCGCCGCCAGTCCCGGACTCGCGAACCTCGTGCTTTCCGAAAGAATCTGATTTGAGTTGCTGGTAAATCTCGACGAGTGCCCGCTGGCCGATTTTCCGGGTCCCGCGTGGGGTTAGCTCGTACTGGTTGCCCTTCTTCCGGATGTAGCCGGCCTCTTCCAGGATCTCGAGGAACTGCTTGAGCTGATCCAGCGTCTCGCGGGCTTCCTTCCCGAGGAGCTCTTCGAGCTTGTCGGCGTCGACGTCGTCGATCTCGCCCCCGTATTGGGTGCGTTCCAGCTGGCGCTCGAGCTCATCGATCGATTGCATCTGGTCCATGAGATTCATGGCCGACTGGAGGTCGATCTCTTCTTCGCCTCGGAACGGATACTGGTTCCGAAGGTCCCGCATCGGGTAGAGGTACTCCAGGCTCTGGCCGAGCTCATTCAACGACTGCTGAAGTTCAGCATCGCCGATCTTGTCGCCGAGCAGGTCCTGCAGTTGCTGCCGCATGTCGCCTGGCAGCGAGTCGAGCAGCGATTGCATCTGGCCCATCTGGTGCTGCATCTGCGCGATGAGTTCATCCAGGGACTGGGGCGGATTGTCTCCGAAGAGGTCGCCGTACTGCTGCATGAACTGGTCAAAGTCCGGCTCTTTGCCAGCCATCTTGTCCTGAAGCATCTTGTTCAGGTCTTTGACCATGTCCTTCATGCGC
>CAZKZR010000126.1:0-7703 GCA_964557245.1 uncultured Anaerolineaceae bacterium
GGAGCCACTGGCAACACGGGGGAAAACCTCGGAATGGGTTTCGGAAGCGCCCAGGCGATGTTCAACGGTTGGGCAAACTCATCCGGGCATCGGGCGAACATGCTCAGTTCCAGCTTCGCGTTCGTCGGGATCGGCCAAGTAGGCGGGTATTGGGCCGCCGACTTCAGCTCAAGTCCGGGTAGTGGCGGAACCGGCGGTACGAACCCCACCAATACCCCGTTCCCCACGCAACCGAGCAACGGCAACCCCACGAATACGCCGGCCAATACGCCCACCGGTAACGGCACTCCCACAGCCTCCGCGACGACGACGACCAGCGCCGGCGGAGCAACGCCGATCCCGAGCTACAAGCTGCCCTCCAGCTATCCCATTAAGCGCGCGATGGTCCCCCAACTCGCTGCCGAGTAGTCCCGATCCGGGGGATATCCCGAATACCGGACGTACATACGCCTCCCTAAGATCACCCGGTAACCCGCTTTCCGCGCCGCCCGGAGTAGTTCCGCCCGTATGTCATCCGTCCCGACCAGCGCAGAGGTCGACGCGATCATCCGCGTCCAGTTCGAGACCACGCCCACCGGCATCATCATCGTTGACCACGAGCGCCGGCTGATTCACGCCAACCGCCAGGTGGCCAACATCTGGGGCGTGGACCCTTCGGCGATTGAAGCCGACGGTCCGGCTCGGGTTGCGGCCATCTCCTACGTACTCGAGGAACCCGACGAATACAGGCGGCTGGTCGAGGCGACCGCCGCGAACGCGGAGGCAGAGTTGGACACCACCGTGCGATTGCGCGATGGCCGCACGCTTTCCGTAGTCAGCACCCCGGTGATCATCCATCCCGGCGAGCCTCCGGCCCGCGTCTGGCAGTTCCGCGATATCACCACGGCCCTCCGCGCCGAAGCCGCCCTGCGCGAGGCCGACGCCGTCCTCAAAGCGCAGTTCCACCAGTCACCCGACGCGATGCTGGTGCTGGACGATGCCGGCAATGTCCTGCGGGCCAGCCAGGCCTACGAACGCCGCATCGTGAACGGACGCCACTGGCTGACGCTCCCCTTCGCCGAGCGGGAAGCAGCCCAGCGTGAACTGGTGGTCGATAAGGAACAGTCGGACGCGTTCAACGCTCACTGGATGGCAGAACCGGATGTCCGCCTCGAGGCCTCGTTCGAGCTCGTGGACGGCCGGACCATGGAAGTGCGGACGACTCCGCTCCACACCAAGACCGGCGAGCGGCTCGGGCGGCTGTTCATCTACCGCGACATCACCGAGCGGCGGTCGCTGGAGCGCCAGATTGCACTCGCCCGCCACCACGAAAGCCTCGCGGCGCTCGCCGGCGGCATGGCCCACAAGCTCAACAACCACCTGACGAGCATCCTTGGGAACAACTGGCTTGTCGGGATGACCCCCGGCCTCACACCCGAAGCCACGAGCGCCGTCGCGAGCATCAACGCGTCAGCCACCGCCGCCGCGACACTGGTCGGGGACCTTCGCAGCTTCGCCGGGCCGGACTACCCCATGGACGACAACGTCTCCGTCAACGACTTCGTCCGCCTCGCCATCGAAGAACTCGGGGAAGACCACCGCGAACAGCTTTCGGTATCACTCGGCGCCGGCCTGCCACGCATTCGCGGCAACGCCGACAGCCTCCGCCGCGCGGTGGTCAATCTCCTGGAGAACGCATTCGATGCCTGCGAGCGCGTTGTTGAGTTGCGAACATCGGTGGTCGAGTGGTTGCCACGCAGCGGGTCATGGGCGCCTGCCGAACCGGCACAGGGGCGTTGGGTGATGCTCGAAGTCCTGGACGATGGCCACGGTCTTCCCGGCCACTCCAGCGAACGCGTCTTCGAGCCATTCTTCAGCACGCGGTTCACGGGGCGCGGCCTCGGGCTCCCGGCGTCGCTCGGTATCGTCCGCGAACACAGCGGGTTCATCCGTCTTCATTCGGCTCCCGGGCAACGGACCTCGGCGGTCATCGTCCTGCCCTGCGGTCAGTGATCTCGCAAATCCATCACGATCTTCTCCAGTTTCATCTCAAATAGATGAATTTATTCACCGGTGTCGGATCTTCGGGACAACCCTGATGTTCCGATGGTAAAGACCTGACTAGCATGCCGATAAACTTCCGGGCCGCCGGCGGGGAGACCGTCTCCAGACGGAGCCGAGGCTCGCAGGGGTGACAGATGGGGGAGGAAATGCCAGGCCAGGCCGGCACACGTGTGCTGGATCCGGCCCAGGCCCTCGCGTCAATCGCAGAGGCCGCGGCACTCCATACCCTCGATGCCTTCCTGGAGCGGGCCGTCCAGGTGATTCACCAGCGGTTTTCGGCTGACGCTTCACTCATTCGGGTGCATCGCCACGGGCGGGAATTGTTCTGGGCGCCGCTCTCCGGTCCGTTGGCCGTCGACGATATCTTCCCATCTTCGGAACCGTTCCCGGACCGGGAGGATGCCGCACGGATCGAGTCGCGGCGCTCACTTCTGACGCCTGACCTGACCGCGATTACCCACCGCACGGCCGCGCAGGAAGCCCTGCACAGCGCGGGCATTCGAAGCAGCATCCGGGTGGCGCTTGTCGATGAACGCGACCACGTATTCGGCTACGTCCTTTGCGGCGCGCTCGGGCGCGGGGCGTTCAGCGAACGGGAACTCGGCGAACTGGAAGAGATCGCGCTGAAGCTCGCCTGGCGGCTCCGGCCGGCACTGCTCATTGAAGAGCAAACGGCCGAGCGCGTCCTCCTGGCGGAGGAATCCAAGCTGCTGACCGTCATGGCCGAGACGGAGTCCGAATCGGACCTGTTAGCCAACGTCGCGGAAGGAGTGCGAAAGGCACTCGCCGCGGACCTCGCGCTGGTCATGGTCGATTCACCGGCGGGACGCCCGGCGCAGCTCCTTGCGGCGCCGCGCGGCGCCCTGACCGCGGAACAATGGCAGACTGCCCGCGAGGCGCTGCGCTCCGGCCGCAACGGCTCCATGCACGACCGCTCCCGGGCGCTCGGCTCGTTCAGCAATCCAGACCTGCAACGCGCAGCCGATACACCGCTGGAAGAGTGGATGCGGGACGAGTTGCAGATGCGATCGCTCGTCTCGGCGAACCGGTCGCATCACTGGGGCGGACTGGGCCTCGGCATCGCGCTGCTTCGGCAGCAGGCGGGCGCCTGGACGGCCGCAGAGCAGGCGTTCCTCGCGCGAATCTCGCGCGTTTTCGAGCTCAGTATCGAACGGCTTCGCCGCGGCGAAATCGCCATTGACCACACCCTGCGGCTGGAGAAACAGGCAGACCTCTCGGCAACCGGCGCGGAACTGCTGGAACTGCTCTCTTCGGCGCGCGACCTCGAAAGCTCCTGCAACCTCATCAGCGCCCGCATCCGGGAGTTCTTCGACGCGGATCACGTCGCCTTCGGCATGCTGGATCTTTCTGCCAAGACTCGCACCGTCCTCGGGTTTAGCTCCAGCGTGATGGAGCGCAACGAGTTCAGCGCGAGCATCTCAGAACGAGACGTGGCCGTGTACGAGCCCGCCGCGATTTCCGGCAGCGCTCAGTTCATCGCCGATTTGGAGCGGTCCGAAGACCTGAACGATGCTGCCCTCACGCTCAAAAACAGGGGCATCCGCTGCCTGCTGCGCGCTCCCTTCCGCCTGTCTGACGGATCCGTCGGAATGGTCACGGTTGGGAGTCGCAAAGCCGGTCAGTACGGCGACGTAGAAGCCGAACGATTGTTGGACCTGTGCCGGCCGGTCGGCATCGCGATTGACCGTGTTCGGCTGCTCGGGAGCATGAGCGACACGACCGCACTACTCGGGGCGAAAACGCAGATCCTCGCCGCGCTCGGCCCGGGCGCGACCGTGGAGTCCGCGGCGAACGCCTTCGTCGCGGAGACCGTGAAACTCTTCGGCGCCACGCATTCGGTGGTTGCCCTGTTCACGAGCGCGGGCATCCAGGTGGCGGCGTTGGCCAGCGAGATCGTCGACCAGGACGGCGTGAACGAGGTATTCGCGAGCCACGAACTCGACGCGAACTGGCGGCGAGTGCTGGACCAGGGGGAATCCCAGGTCGTTCCCGACCTCGGATTTATCGAGCGAACGCCCGCTGAAGACTCGCTCTTCCAGGGCGGCCTGCGCTGCATGATGCGTTTCCCGATTACCGACTCGGCCGGGAACGTTCGGGGCATGGTAACTGCGGGCTCCCCGCAGCCGGGACGCTGGCACGAGGAAGACCTTGCAACGTTCGGCGAGCTATCGGCCAGCCTTGGGCTTGTCTTCGAACGCGCTGAGCTCTACCAGCGGGCGGAAGAACGCAGCGCCAAGATCCAGGCGCTTACCCGCCTTCTGAGCACGCTCAACCTCAACTCCGCCCCGGAGGAAGTGGCACGCCTGTTCGCTTCACAGGTGCGCGAGTACCTCGGAGCCGATGCTGTAGCTGTTTACGCCTTCGACCAGGAGGCCGGCGGGCGTCAGCGCATAGCCTTTGACACCGCCGATGGCGCGGCAACCGACGTGAAGCCGTTCCCGCTGCTGGATACCGGCGCCTACGCCGGCTCGCTTGCCACTCCCTATGCGCTGTTTTCCGCGGCAGCTCCTGATAACGCTCCGCCCTGGCTCGTCAAAGCGGCGGCCGGATTCGGCTACTCGAGCGTGGCCTGCGTGCGCCTCGATGCCGCCGGAACGCCCGTCGGCCTCATCGCCGCTGGCTCGCTCTCACCGGGGGGCATGGGACGCGCCGAACTGGACATCCTGACCGCGGTTGCGGCCCCGCTGGGCATGGTCCTCGAACGGGCGCGGGCGGTTACCACGCTTCGCGTCCAGACCCAACGGACGCGTGCGGTCCTCGATATCCTCGCCGCCCTTGGACCAGCCGAAAGCATCGAACAGGTGGCCGGACCGGTCGCAAACGCCCTTCGCACGATGTACGGCGCCGACCACTGCGCCATTGGCGCGATCGAAAACGGCCGCGTTTCGCTCGTTGCCGTGGACTCCACCATCGCGAGCTGGGCCGTAGGCGATACGCTGGAAGTGGAGGCGTTGTGGGGCGAAGTCCCGCCGCACACTTCAGTCGTGCACGTTATTCACGACCTCGCAGCCGGCGACGGCGAACTCACGGAGATCTCGGGCTTCGCGCGCGAAGGCGGCATGCGGTCCAGCATGCGAGTCCTGATTGGCACGCCAGCCGACCCGCTCGGGGTCGTGACCGTCGGTTCGCGGCAACCTGAACGCTACTCGGAGTTCGATGCCCGGCAGCTGGCACAGATTGTCCAGCCACTCGCAGTGACGGCCCGCTATTTCCGCGGCCGCCGGGAGACCGAACTCCGCACGGAGCGGCTCGAAACTACCAACCGCATCCTGACGCGTCTCGGCGCGGGCGGCACCCCGGAACACCTGGCGCGCGGATTCCTCGCCGAATGCCGCTCGCTCTTCCAGTGCCGGCACGCTATCGCGGTGCAGTTCGACCAGGGCGCCGGCACGGGCCGCGTCCTCGCCCTCGATACCGATTTCAGCGATGGCGGCCTCCTGCCCACGGAGTTCGTCCTCGAAGAGATGCACTCCGCACGATTGCTGCGCCAGCCCACCCCGCAACTGGTGAGCGACGCCAGGAACGAGAGCGCCTTGAACTCCCGCCACCTGGACCTCATCGGACGTGGAGTGTTCTCGGCCATCCGCGCGCCGCTGGTGGTGCACGACACCGTCCGCGGCGCGGTTTCGCTCTGGGCCGAAGGGCCGAACACCTTCACTGCGGAAGACGCCGAACTGCTGGGCACACTGACTCGCCCACTGGCGCTCGCGCTGGAGAAGGCCTCCGCGCTCGAGTCATTGGGCGAGAGTGAGCTGAAGTACCGCTCCCTCGTTGCCCAGGCCGACGAGATGATCTTCCTGTTCGACCCGGCCACCCTGCGCCTGCTGGACGCGAACGCGTTTACGTCGCAAGCCCTCGGCTACAGCCACCGCCAGCTGATGAGCCTCACGCTGGATCAGGTCATCGATGCGACGCGCGAAGACATCATCCAGAACGTGACTTCGGCAATCGAAGCGGGCGAACTCCACCTCACGGACGCGAAGTTCCTGCGCCACGACGCTCAACCGATCGACGTCGATGCGGTGGCCTCGATGGTGACCTACGGCGGACGGCAGGCCGTGCTCGTGCTGGCCCGCGATGTCTCCGAGCGAAAAGCGCTCATGCGCCAGCTGATCCAGAGCCAGAAGATGGACTCGCTGGGGGCGATGGCCGGCGCGGTGGCGCACGACTTCAACAACCTCCTCACCACAATCCTGGGCTTCGCAGGGCTGCTCAAGCGCTCTTCGAACATGGACACGGAAGAACGGGAGAACCTCGCTCTGATCGAAGATGCGGCGAGGAGGGCGGCGGACCTGACCGGCCGCCTCCTTTCGTTCTCGCGAGGCGGGCTCGTGCGCTTCGGCCGCGTCGACCTTCGGACCGTCATCGAGGACACGCTGCAGCTTGCCGAACCCACCATGCACTCAGGCCTGGCAGTGTCCCGCGACATCGCAGACGACCCCGTGTACGTGGAAGGCGATTCCGGCCAGATCCAACAGGCGCTCACGAACATCATCCTCAACGCCCGCGACGCGATGCCGGAAGGCGGCGCCATCCGGGTCTCGTTGGCCGCGGACGGCGCGGTTGCGGTGGTCCAGATCACAGACACCGGCCCAGGCATGGACGAAGAGACGCGCATGCGCATCTTCGAGCCCTTCTACACGACGAAACCGGCTGGTTCCGGCACCGGCCTCGGCATGGCCATCACCTACGGCATCATCCAGGGGCACCACGGCGATATCGCCGTCCAAAGCGCCCTCGGCCAGGGGACCAGCTTCACCATCAGCCTGCCGCTGTTGGCCAAGGAAGACGCGGTCCCGGCGGACCTGTTCAACGCCGGCGAGGGTAACCTCGTCCTCGTGGTCGATGACGACGCCATGGTGCGCCGAACCACCACGGCGACGCTCGGCGAACTGGGCTACAACGTGGTGGAGGCGCCTGGCGGGTCAACCGCGGTCGAAATCCTCCGCGCCCGGCCGGACCGCTTCTCGGTGGTGCTGCTGGACCTGGTCATGCCGGGAATGACCGGCAGCGAGACCTTCCGCGCCCTCACCGCCATCCGGCCGGACATCCCGGTGGTGGTTTGCACCGGATACGCCGCTGATTCCCACATCGACACAGATGTAAAACGCCGAATCGCCGGCCTGGTGCAGAAGCCCTTCACCGCGGAGCGACTCTCGCGGGCGCTACTGGCCGTCGGTGCACTGCCTACCCGCCCAGCAAGAATCTAATCTCTCCGACGAACACCCGCTCCAGGCACTGAGGGGACAGGACATGTCTCTCCCCGCCCGCCGCACCGCGTTGCCCCACAACGCGTTTCCCGTGGCCCCCGCTCCACCCAGGGCCGGCACTATTCCGGACAGCAAGAAGGCCCCGCCGAAGCGGGGCCTTCTGTAGTGCCTTGCGGCAGTCCGATTACCGGGAGCGGCGGGCGACCGTCGCGCCACCCACGCCGAAGGCGAGGGCGCCGAGGCCGAGGACCGCGTACAGCCAGGTGGCTGAGCTGCTGTCCGTGGCCGGGCCAGAACCGGTGACCGGCGGCTTCGGCGTCGGAGACGCTGAAGCCGTCGGGGTCGGCGTGGTGTAGGTCAGGTTGACCGTGTTCAGCTGGTAGTTCTTCCAGCTTCCGGTCTCGTTGGCCTTCTTGCCGCCGATGTAGA
>CAZKZR010000127.1:0-7689 GCA_964557245.1 uncultured Anaerolineaceae bacterium
GCACGAATCTGATACAACGAACGTAAGAATTCGATGCAGTAAACGGCGGATGCGTTACTGGGCCGCGATGAAAGTTCGCGACGAAGAGCGAAACTCTTGAGTGGGCGTAACCGTTCGTGCTGGGCGGGGCGTCTGTCCTGTGGAAACAGAAACGCCGTACCGCCAGGCGGTACGGCGTCGAAGGCCGTCCTGCTGTTTCAGGACTGCTACCTTACCGACGCTACTCCGCGAGCGGTCGCCGCAGTGCGAATGTTCTTCACCATTGGAAACTCCTGTCTGGCGTTGCCGCGCTTGTTGTTGAGAACGAAGGTACGAGGAGCAAGGTTAACTGTCAACGAACAATTTCGCTGGAACCTGAGGGCAATGTGGATCCCTTCACACTCACCAGCGGTTTACGGGAGGCGCGGTAGACTGCCGTGGTGACTCAACCGGGCTTCGGCGAAGAGCTTCGCTACGTCGGCCGCGACGGCCTGACGGGGATGCCAGCGCGCGTGAACGACCGGTTCATCGCGGAGACGGAGAAGGCGATCGAGCGGTACGGGAAGGATGAGCGGCAACCCGAAGCGCCCCCGCCGCCCGGGCCGGTGGACATTGCCTGGGTGACCATCGAGCGGCTGGGCCTGAGCCGAAACCGTATTGGCCGGTACGGCCTGGATGCCTTTGGCAGGCTTGATGTGCCGCAGGACACCGCGACCATTGGCTGGAACCCGGCGTACTGCCAGCTGCCCGGCTCCGGGGGTTCGACCTTCCTCGCGGCTCATGTCTATTTCGGCGGCCGGCCGGGCGTATTCGCGAATCTTTCGAAGCTCGCAGGGGGAGACCAGATAGAGATTGGCCTCACGGACGGGTCAGTACACCGCTACCGGGTGACCTCGGTCGTGGATTACGCGTTGGCCGCGATCGACATGGGGGCGATCCTGCGCGGGCGGGACGGTATCGAGAGCATCACCCTGATGACGTGCAGCGGGCCCCCCAACGAGGGCGAATACGCCTTCCGGACGGTTGTCCTCGCGGAGGCTCTCTCTTAGGCGAACGATCCGTGCCGGCCGGCGCCGGCAGCGAAGCGGGCAGCGCCCTCGCGTGTCTCACCGGAGTTGATGACCTCGAGGCCGCGGCGGGTCTCGTTCGCGATGGCCGCATCGAACTCGAGGTCCCATTGCTCGAGGGCGGAGAGGCGGTCGCTGCGCATACAGCGTTGGGGGAAGCCAGCAATCTGCAGGGCGAGTTCTTTCGCTGCTGCGAGCGCGTTTCCGGGCTCGACAATGCGGTTGGCGATGCCCATGCGCTGAGCTTCTCCGCCGCTGACTCCCCTGCCGGTGAGGATGAGGTCCATGGCGTTGCTTTCACCGATGAGCCTTGGCAGGCGCACCGTGCCTCCATCGACCAGGGGGACGCCCCAGCGCCGGCAGTACACGCCGAACACGGCGTCAGTCGCGGCCACCCGCATGTCGCACCAGAGTGCGAGTTCCAGTCCGCCCGCGACGGCGAAGCCTTCGACCGCGGCTATGACTGGTTTCGAGAGCCGCATCCGGGAAGGCCCCATTGGACCGTCGCCCTCAGTAGTGGTCCTGTTTCCGCCGCCGCCGGCAACGGCCTTGAGGTCGGCGCCGGCGCAGAAGTAGCCTCCGGCTCCCGTAAGGATGGCTACCGACAGGCTTTCGTCCGCGTCAAAGCGCCGAAACGCCTCGGCGAGTTCCCCGGCGGTTTCGCGATTGACCGCGTTCCGCACTTCCGGCCGGTTTATTGTGACGATGGCGATGGGACCTTCTGTTTCGTATCCGACGGGCATGGCGAACCTCCTGTTGTGGCGCGAATGGTAGCGCCGTAGAGTCTCGCTCGGACAGGAGACCTCTCGACGATGACGGAACGGGATTTCAGCGCGTTCGAGTTTCGCGTGTGGCAGACGGACAGCGTCCCCGGCGCCCTGTTGGATGCAGTGAAAGGCGTATTCGCGGAGAACTACCGCGACGCGAACCTCGGGTACCTGGACAAGAACCTGGGCAAGCTGCGTTTCATGTGCACAGCCGAGCACCAGGATGGCCGGCTCGCCGGGTTCGCGCTGGGAGAATGCCGGGTCATCGACCTGCCGCGGCTGCCGGGTACGAACGTGAACCTGGCCGGACTCTGCTGCGTCAGCCCGGACTTCCGCCGGCATGGCCTGTTCGGGCGGCTCGAGGGGCTTGCCCTGGGGGCATATCAGCCGCCACGGAAGGAGCGCTACCTCTCGTGCGGCCGGTGCGCCCACCCTGCCAGCTTCCGCAACTTCTTCCGCAATCCAGACGCGGTGCCGCACCTTGGTTCGAAGCCAACCGAATGGCAGCAGGAGGTTGGGATCGCAATCGCGGAGGCGTACGGCTCACCGGGATTCGATCCTGTGACGTTCGTGGTCCAGGGCAGTGGCGTGCCGATTGGGTGGCCGCTGATCGAGATCGAGGCTACCGAGGAGGAATGGAAGATCTTCGAGCCGGTGGACCGCTCGAAGGGCGATTCGCTGCTCGGCATCGCCTGGCATGGCACCGTGCCGGAGGGTTGGACGCCGGGCCGGTGACCTGTTGGTGAAATGCGTGAGTCACCCTTACGCTGTGATCGAATGCCAACGAAATTCCATTCAACCGCCGCCGTCGCTGACCGTGCGTACCTTGTTGCAGCGGACCTGCCGAATGCGCTCCTTCCCGCCGCGGAATCTCTGCAGGAACTGGCCGAGCTGGCGAAGACTGCCGGCGCGGTCGTCGTAGGTTCGACCACGCAGAAACTCGAGCACCCGAACGTCGCGACGTATGTCGGCAGCGGCAAGACGGAAGAGATTGTGCTCGAGCGGAAGCGGCTCGAGGCCAATGTGGTCATCTTCGATGACGAACTCTCGCCCTCGCAGCAGCGGAACCTGGAGAAGGCGCTCGGCGTGAAGGTGATCGACCGCACGGCGCTCATCCTCGACATCTTCGCGACACGCGCCCAGACGAGAGAGGGCCGGCTGCAGGTGGAGCTGGCACAGATGCAATACCTGCTTCCCCGGCTGGCCGGCCAATGGTCCCACCTGGAGCGCATGGAAGGCGCCATCGGCACGCGCGGCCCTGGTGAAACGCAGATTGAAACGGACCGGCGGTTGATCAACGCGCGTATCGCGAAGCTGCGCCGGGACCTCCGTGACGTCTCTACTCAGCGCGAGTTGTACCGCAGGCGGCGAGCCCGCAACAACGTGCCGGTGGTCGCGCTGGTGGGCTACACGAACGCCGGGAAATCGACGCTCATGCGCGCCCTGAGCGGAGCTGAGGTGCTGGCCGAAGACAAGCTGTTCGCGACCCTCGACCCGGTCACCCGCCGGCTTGGGCTTCCCTCTGGAGAGGTCGTCCTGCTGACGGACACCGTCGGTTTCATCCAGAAGCTTCCTACACAGCTGGTAGCCGCGTTCAAGGCGACGCTCGAAGAGCTTTCCGAAGCCGATCTGCTTCTGCACGTCATCGACATTTCCCACCAGAACGCATTCGAGCACACCGAGACGGTGGATAAGACGCTTGCCGAATTGGGCGTCGAAGCGAAGCCCGTTTTGCTGGCGTTGAACAAGGTGGATGCGCTCAGGGACGAAGATGGAGCGCCGGTCGAGGACTACGACCACGCGCGGGCGCTGATCCTGGGGGCGGGGGCGCCGCCGCGAAACGTCGTCCTCATCTCGGCGCAGGAGCGGTGGGGCCTGGACACGCTTCGGCGGCGGATTGAAGACGCGCTCGACGGGGATCTCGGCGAAGACGAAGGACAACTCGCCGAACTGGTTGGCCGCGCCGTTTGAACCCCGGTGGGGGAACCGGTAGAACAGCCTCATGACACAAGACAGCCCGTCTATCCCCTTCGAGCACCCGGCAGGGCCGCTCGCAGGCTACCGCGTGCTCGATTTCGCCGACGAAAAGGGGCAGCTCTGCGCGCGCGTCCTCGGCGAACTCGGAGCCGACGTGATCAAAGTCGAACCACCGCGTGAAGGCGACCCGACACGCCAGAACGGCCCGTTCTTCAAGGGCGAAGCGGAGGAGAACAAGAGCATCTACTGGTGGGTGATGAACGCCGGAAAGCGCTCCATCACGCTCCAACTGAAGCTCGAAGCCGGACGGGAGATTTTGCGCAAGCTGATCGCGACCGCTGACATCGTGGTCGAAACGTGCACCCCGGGAGATTCGGCGGCGCTTGGGCTGGATTACGCGAGCGTGAGCGCCGCAAATCCGGGCGCGATCCTGGTGAGCATCACCAACTTCGGCCAGACAGGGCCGTACGCGAAGTGGGCGGCGACGGACATTGTTGGTTCGGCGATGGGCGGGCACATGCACCTCAACGGCGATGCGGAGCACGGCCCAGTCCGGACCACGGCGCCGCAGGCGTATGCCCAGGTCAACTTCCAGGCAGCGGTTGGGGCGATGACCGCGCTGTACGCTCGGGGAGTGAACGACGGCATCGGCCAGCACGTGGATGTTTCGATGCAAGAGGCGATGACCAGCCCCATGGACCACGCCGGACCGACCTGGGACATCCGCAAGGTGAACACCGTCGGACCCGGGGTAAACCGTCAGAACGCCGGCATCCAGAGCGGGCGCTACCTGTTCGAGACCGCGGATGGCTGGGTGACCGCGCTCCAGGCGGGAGGGCTGATCGGCCCCAACGCGAACCCAATCATCGACTGGCTCTCAGAAGCCGGGGAAGCCCGGGGCCTGGAAAGCGTCGAGTGGCGGACACGGCTCACGGCCCTGGTCCCGCTGGCGCCGGAAGACCGCGGATACGTGGAAGACACGATGTCGGCGTTCTGCCGGACGCGGAAGAAGGAAGACCTGGTGGCCGAGGCGCAGCGCCGTGGGGCGGGCTGGGCGCCGGTGTTCAGCCCGCGAGAGATCGTGGATAGCAAACAATTGGCCGCCAGGGACTTCTGGGTCCGCGTCCAGCACGACGACCTGGGCGAATCGTTCATCTACCCGGGCGCGCCCTTCAAGTTGAGCGAGACGCCGTGGAAGCAGCGCGGACGGGCGCCGCACCTGGGAGAGCACAACGAGCAGGTGTTCGGGGCGCTCGGAATCGATCCTTCTGAACTGCGCCGCATGAAACTGAAGATGGTGATTTAGCGTGACCGAACTCAAGAAGCCGTTTGCTGGTCTTCGAGTCGCTGATTTTGCCTGGGTCGGCGTGGGGCCGCTGGTCTCCAAGTATCTGGCCGACCACGGTGCCGAGGTCATCCGCATCGAGTCGAGCACGTACCCGGAAGCGCTTCGCCGCGTGCCGCCGTTCGTAAACGACACACCGAACATCGATGGTTCCGGCTACTACGCGAACTTCAACAGTTCGAAGCTGGGCGTCTCGGTGAACCTCAAGCACCCTCGCGGGCCTGAGTTGATGAAAAGCCTTGTGGCGAAGTGCGACATCGTCACGGAGTCGTTCACACCGGGCACGATGGCCAAGTTCGGGCTGGACTACGAGAGCCTGCGCGCCGGGCGGGAAGACCTGTTGATGATCTCCATGCCGCTTTACGGTCAGACGGGCCCGTGGGCGAGCTACATGGGCTATGGGCACGTGTTGCAGGCGGCCGCCGGCTACAACCACATGACGGGCTGGGAAGACGGTCCGCCGATCGGCACTGGCGTGGCGTACACGGACTTCCTCGTGCCGCACATCGCATCGATCGCGCTGATCGCCGCGCTGGATTACCGGCGGAGGACCGGCAAGGGGCAGTACATCGACTTCGGGCAGATGGAGGCCGGAGTCCACGGCCTCTGGACGGCGCTCCTGGACTGGACTGCCAACGGCCACGAGCAGATCCGGCTCGGGAACCACGACCCCGAGGCCGCGCCCCATAACGCGTACAAGTGCAAGGACGGGCGCTGGGTTGTGGTCGGGTGCTCGACGGAGAAGCACTGGGAGGGCCTGAAGGCGGCGCTCGGCCGGCCTGAGTGGTGTGACATGGAACGGATGCGCCGCCGCTGGCAGCGGATCAACGAACTCAAGGAGATCGACCGCCACCTCGGCTACTGGTTTGAGGACTACACGCGGACGGAGAGCGAAGACGAATTCCAGACGGAGGAAGGCGTTGAAGGCCCGCCCGTACGGAAGTTCACCACGCGGCAGGTGGTTGAGCTGTTCCAGTCGTTCGGGGTGCCCTGTGGCATCGTGCAATCGGCCGAGGAAACCGCGAATGACCCGCAGCTCAAGCACCGTAACCACTACTGGTTCCTCGAGCATCCATACATGGGGCTGCGCCAGTACGACGGGCCAGCGTTCAAACTCTCCCGGACGCCCGCCGAACTGACGAAAGCTGCGCCGATGATGGGCGAGAACAACGAGTACGTGTACCGCGACCTGCTTGGGTTGGGGGAAGACGAGTACTACGCGCTTCTGGCCGACGGCGCATTCGAATAACAGGGGACCGTGGACAAAGAAAAGCCCCGGCGAGAATTCGCCGGGGCTTTCTCATGTTGCGGTGGGTTCCAGTTACTTGGCAGGAGTGGTCGCTGCCGCCGCCGGCGCCGCGGCGCCGCCGGGAACGGCCGCGCCCTCCTGGACGATGAGCTTGCCCGTCATCTGCGTCGGGTGGGCAACGCAGTTGAATGCGTACTCGCCCGCCGCGGGGGTGGTGAAGGTGAACTCGATGGTTTCCGGGCCGCCCTTGAGCGGGAGAGAAACCTCGTCGCCTTCGCAGCCAGCGGTGCAGCCCTTGAGGAGACTGCCGGTGGCCTGGGCCCCGGCGTAGATCTCCACGTTGTGGGGAGGCGACACGTCCTGGTTTTCGAAGACGAGGGTGATCTTGGTGTTCGGGGGTGCGGTGATCGTCGTGCCGGTGGTGAACTTGGTGTTCTTTGCCGTGATCACGTTGGCTGCGGGTCCGCCGCCGCCGTCCGGCTCGCCACCGCCGCCGCCCGCTGACGCGTTGTCGTTGCCGAAGAGGTTCAACCCGGCGCCGACCATGAAGCCACCGACGATCAGGGCGCCGAAGGTGGCGACCATGGGGCCGAGCCCGAAGCTGAACGAGGTGTCCTTCGTATCGCGGACGACTTCCATGTCGAACACCTGCACCGAGCCGGGGACAACCATGTCCGGGCTCTGGGAGAGGATGTCGAGCATCGTCTTGCGGGTTTCTTCGTAGGTCGCGAGGCGGTCGCGGTCAGCCCAGGTGGTTTCAACGAGCACCTGGGAGGGGCCGGTTTCGGCCGGTGAGACGATGACGCGCAGGTCCTGGAAGCCGTCCAGGTCCCGCAGCGAGCTATCGCGCGATTCGAGCTGGGAGATGACTCCGCCGTCCTGCCGGGACGCGGCGTACTGGCCTTCAGGAATGGCGAAGGTGACGACCTGGGTGTAGCGCGCGTTGCGCGGCTTGCTGTGGTCGCCTTCTTCGGCCTTCTTCTTCATGCGGCCGTCTTCATAGGCCCAGCCACAGCCCGCGAAAAGGGCGATAGCCGCGGCGGCGCCGAGCAGGGGGCCTGCCCAGTCGTTGCTCCGGTCTCGTGAATAGAAGATGAGGGCTGCGCCCAGCACGAGGGCTGCGAACCCTACAACCAGGGGCCAAACGCTTGGGTCTGGCAGGTGAATTTCGTGCTGTTCGCCGTGTTCGCTAACTGGATGATCCATCGAGATTTCGTACTCCCGGGGGCGAAGGGTACTCGTTACACCACGTAGAGGGTAGTGAAGAGCGCGATCCAGACAACATCCACGAAGTGCCAGTAGAAG
>CAZKZR010000128.1:0-7671 GCA_964557245.1 uncultured Anaerolineaceae bacterium
GGGTGGAACCGTCGGGGTGTCGGTCGGAACCAGAGTGTTGGTTGGCGTTGCGGAGGGCGTCGGCGAGGAGGCAGAGAAGAGCACATCGACGTGGTCGATGTCCGGGCAGTGCGCCTTGTCGGCTCGCGTGACCAGCGCGAGATGTCCTCCGAGCAGGATGTAGACGCTGTAGCACCCGTCTTGGTAAACGCCGCTCTTGAGCGCAGCGCTGTGACCAGAGCCCCCGAACGCCGGAGCCGACGATTTGATGCAGACGGAATCGATGGTTGCCGATGAGATGGAGAACGCGAAATCGTCCGACCAGGACACTGAGCGGTCGGGAGAAGCGCAGGCGCCCGTGGCGCCGTCCCCGATGCCACCGGCTGAGCCGGGCTGGAGCACCACGACGCAGAGGCTGATCAGCGCGCCGAGGAGAAGCGCGAACGGCGCGATGGGCACGGGACGGCGTGAGGGCGAATCGGACAATTCGGAACCGCGTGGGAGGATGGGCGACGAATCTAGCGAAGAACACTCGTAAGCGTGTTACCAGTACAAGAATTGTTCTTTTCGAACAGATTGCGTGTGCGCAATCCGAATCTGGCGTGCGCTGAGCGCGGCGCTAGCGACGTTGGCGCCGCTCTGGCCGGTGAAGCAGAGTGAGTCCGATTTCTCCGGGGGAATTTGAAATGGTTGAACTGACAGTAGGAGCATTCGTGTACACGGCGGACGGAAAGGAGATCGGCCGCGTCAAGAAGAGCGAGTCGAGCGCTTTCCAGGTCGACGCGCCGCTTGCATTCGATTTCTGGCTGGAGACGAGCCTGGTTACTGCCGCCGAAAGCGAAAGAGTTACCCTTTCGGTTCGGCACGCGGAAATCGGCGGGTACAAGATGGACCTGCCGCACGATCAGAACGGATTCCAGGAGATGCCGCGGGGGATGGACCCTGGGGCAGTGCGCGACCGTAACCTCATGCGGTGAGCACGACGGCGAGCAACGAAAGAGACCGCCGAAAGGCGGTCTCTTTATGTGAACGGGGCTTAGCGGAAGCTCAGGCCTTGTCGCCGGTGAAGGTGCCGCTGCCGAAGGCGCCGAACTGGACGGTGCCGGAGATCGAGTTGCCGGCCACGGTGCCAGCGAACTTCAGTTCGAGCTGGCCCATGGGACCCTGCACGGTGGAAGAGAAGGTGGCCGCGTCACCATCGAGGGTGCCGCTGACCGGGGTGCTGCCGGCATCGCCGACGAAATTTCCGCCGATGGTGTTGCCGCTGGTGGTGAACTCCGCCTTCACCGGGCGCGGGCCCATGGGCGAATTCATGGTGAGATTCCAGGTTCCTTCAAGTGCCACTGTGTGTCCCTCCGAGGTATATCGGACGCGAGTATCGCACATCCGAACGCGATTCGGAACTACTCTGGTCAGTAGCCGCGGTCCGTTCGCCAGCGGCGGATCCAGCCCGCGTGCTCGGCTTCGTGGGTACTGGGCATGGCGGCTTCGCCGTAGTTCTCCGGCACCAGAGTTCGGTCAGTGCCCTGGCGGATAGCGGCGAGCAACTGCTGGTGGGTATCGGCGAGTTCCCAGAGAACCTGCGCGGGGCTGAGGGCTTCACGCAGTGCATACCCGAGTTCGCTGAAGACGTTGTCGTCGCCGTGCATTTGCCAGGCGGAAGCCCAGCCCGCCGAGACGCGGCGCACTTCGGCCGTGCGCAACTCGTCCCACAGCGCGATGTGGGCGAGGTGGTCTTTCACGGACCACCCGTCGAGCGATTTCTCGGACAGTTGCGCATCACTGAGACCGTCGATTGCGGCCAGCAGTTCGGAGCGCATCTGGCGGAAGTGCGCGAGCAGCGCTTCGTGTCCATCAGCCACAAGAAAAGTGTAGCGGTCCGGCGCAAGGCCGGACGGGGCTAGCCGCCCTGGTTCAGGAGGACGGGATCGAAGCCTTGCATGCCGCGCAGGAGATTCACCTCGCCGCGGTGACCGTTGAGGTGGATCACAAGGTGCAGGTTGATGGACTCGCCGATGGTCTCGGTTTTTTCGCCGAGCTTCACTTCCCGCTTCAGGCCCTCATCGTCGATCGAATCGAGGAAAGCCAGGGCCAGCTCCGCCACGCGCTGCTGGTACCGCTTGAACTCATCGAGCGACGCGAAGTGGACGTTCGCGGCGTCTTCGGTCGATTGGCCGGTGCCGAAGCCCTTCTCCGGGAGACCGGTCCGTTCGGCCCAGCCGCCCGTCTCCCATTCGCTGCGCTGCCCCTGGAAGATCTGCTGGAAGAACAGGTCTTCGATGCGTGCCGCGTGCCACATGCACCAGGCGATCGAATGCGATTGCCCTTCCGGCACGAAATGGACCTGCTCATCCGTCAGTCCTTCGGGAGCGCCGCGAAATCCGCGATGGATGAAGTCCAGGGTCTGCTTCATGAAATCTATTGCTGACATCGCCATCTCCTCCGCTCGCCCCCGTGCGGACTATACCCCGGTCCGGAGTCAGGCCACGACTTGCGCGCTCACGCTTTCGATGGGCGGGAGATTCTGGGTGATTAAGGACCAGGATTCGCCGTTGTCGGCGCTGGCATAGAGCTGGCCGGTATTCGTCCCGAAATAGACTCCAGCGGGGTCCATCGTGTCGGTGCAAAGGGACTGACGGTAGACGCCCATAAAGGCGTTTTCCTGGGGGAGCCCGTTGCTCAAAGGCTGCCACGAAGCGCCGGCATCCTGCGTACGCCAGACCGCGAGCTTACCGCCGGGCGGGCAGCGAAATTCGCCGCCGACGAGGGGCACTACGTAGGCAGTGTCCGGGTCATGCGGGTGGGCCGCGAGAGCCAGTCCGAACTCGGAGGGCAGGCCGGGCGTGATATCGACCCAACTATCGCCGCCGTTGTCACTGCGGTAGGTGCCGAGGTGGGACTGGGCGTAGAGCCGGTCATTTGCGCCGGGCGCATGCTCCACGTGGTGAACGCACTGGCCGAATTCCGGGTAGAGCGGGATGTTGGGGTCGAACAGCGACGCTTCGCTGCGGATGCCCTGGTTGGCAGGCTGCCACGAGGCGCCGCCGTCCTGCGTGCGAAACACGCCCGCCGAGGAGATCGCGATCCACATGCGGTCCGCGTTGGCGGGGTCCAGGACGATCGAGTGAAGCGCGAGGCCGCCGGCTCCCGGCTGCCAGGTCTGACGCGTCGGGTGGTTGCTGAGGGCCTGGTTTTCCTGCCAGGTCGCGCCCGAATCGCGCGAGGTAAACAGGGCCGCGGGCGCCACGCCGGCGTGCAGAACGCCCTCCTGGGCGCCGGGCTTCAGGGCCCAGACGCGCTCGATCACCGTCGACGACTGGAAAAACCAGGGCACGGACTCCTCTCCGGCGGCGGCGGGCGCAGGATCACCGGCGAAGCGCGGGCTTTTCTTCGCATCCTGCCACTCGCTCTCGCCCTTGGGCAGGTAGCGCACTACGGGTCCGAACCACGGGTCGTTGGCGGTGGCGTAGACCGTCTGATTACGGGGATCAAGCACCGCGTGGTTAATCTCGAGCCCGGGGACGAAAGGGCCTTCGAGCGCCCACGCGTCTCGGGATGCCGGGGAGGTGAGCGAAAACACGCCCTTCCTGGTGCCGACGAGTAATTGGATAGAAGTCATTTTCGTGCTCCTTCTGGCAT
The DNA here is from genome assembly GCA_964557245.1 of uncultured Anaerolineaceae bacterium. Lineage (GTDB taxonomy): Bacteria > Chloroflexota > Dehalococcoidia > Tepidiformales > Tepidiformaceae > Amarobacter. The sequence continues at coordinate 3,619 of CAZKZR010000128.1, forward strand.
GGGCCGGAGAGCGTGAATGTCCGGCACGCTGTTGACCACTCCGCGCGGAGGCGCTGGCTAGCTGGTCAACGGGCCGGGACTATACCGCGCCCCGAGCAGCCTACAATGCCGCGCATGGAACTTTACGACGTCATGCGGACCACCTTTTCGGCACGAGAGTTCACCGGTGACCCGGTCAGCGACGAAGTGCTCGACAGGATCTTCGAGAACGCGCGATTCGCGCCGAGCGGAGGCAACCGCCAGGGCGGCCACGTGATCGTCGTTCGCGACCCGGCGACGAAAGCGGCCATCAGCGAGCTGACGAAGACCGCAGCCCGGCGCTACACCGCGCAGCAGATGGCCGGCGAGAGCCCGTGGAACACCTGGACGCCGACGGCGGTAACGGAAGCGACCATCGCCGCAACGCCGGTACCGCCGATGTTGAGCGAACCGGTGCGCCTCGCGCCTGTTGTCATCGTCGTCTGCGTGGATCTGCGGGTGGTGGCGTCGGTTGACCAGTTGCTGCCGCGCATCGGCATGGCGAGCGGAGCCTCGATCTACCCGCTGGCATGGAACATCCTGCTCGCCGCACGCAACGAGGGGCTCGGCGGAGTTATGACGACCATGCCCATCGCGGAGGAGGGGAAGCTGCGCGAGTTGCTCGGGCTGCCGGAGTACATGGCGGTGGCCACGGTGATGCCGCTTGGCAAACCGGTGAAGCAGCTCACGAAGCTGAAGCGCAAGAAGGTCCAGGACTTCGTCCATCGGGAGCGTTTCGACGGAGCCGACTGGTAGGGCGCCGGCGCAGCGACAACCTCGCGCTTACACCGGATGGGGGGTGCGCCCGCCGGGAGCGTCGATGCTCACGATGGCGTCGCGGGTGTGTTCGAAGACGTTTTCCTGGCCCAGCTTTGCGAGCAGGCCGAAGCGCTCCAGCGAGGAGCGGACGTCAGGTTGGAGCGCCGTAAGGATGATGCGGGCGCCCGCGCGCTGCCGGTGCTCGATCACGCCCTCGAGCGTGATGAGCCCTGATGCATCGATGTGGTGGACATCCTTCATGCGAAGGATCAGTGGGCCGGGGCGGCCATTCTGGAGTTCGTATTCGAAGGTTGAGGCGCTGTAGAAGGAGAGCACGCCTTCGGCGTTGAAAAACGTGATGTCGGGCCGTGACTGCATGAGCGCGGAAAGCTCCGGGGTGACCTGGCGGATGTGGCCGCTCGCATCCGGGAGCAGTTCCTGGGCCGCGGGGACACGGATAAGCTGCCGCAGCAGAAGGACCATCGAGGCGAGGACTCCGAACGCTATCGCGTAGGTCAGATCGAACGCCAGGGTGATGGCCGCAGTCGCGATGAGCACGAAGGCGTCTCCACGAGAGGATTTGCGAAGGAGACGGACGACTTCGGGGACTTCCGCGATATTCCAGGCGACGATCAGCAAAATGGCGGCCAGAACTGTCATGGGGATGTGGCCCGCCAGTCCACCGAAGACGACCACGAGCAGCGCAACAGTCACGGCGTGGACGACGCCGTTGAGGCGGCTGCTCGCGCCGTGGCGGATGCCTGCCGCGGTGCGGGCGATCGCCGCTGTGGCGGGAATGCCGCCGAGCATGGACGCCGCGATGTTCGCCAGCCCCTGGCCCCGCAATTCCCGGTCCGAATCGTGGCGCTCGGGCTCGTTCGACATGCCATCGGCGACGACGGCGCTGAGCAAGGATTCGACTCCAGAGAGGATGGCGACCGAAAAGGCGAGCGGAAGCAGGTCCCACATCAGTGCCGGGTCCCAGAAGTCGCCCTGGGGGGATGGCAGCGAGCGGGGGATTGCACCGTACTTGCTGCTGACGGTCGGCGCGTCGAGGCCGAGCGACCAGGCGATGGAGGTCACTACGAGCACGGCCACGAGCGGTCCCGGCACGGCCCGGAGCCGGGGGAACCGCGGCCACGCGATAAGCAACGCCAGCCCGAGCGCGCCGAGGGCGGGAGCCCGCCACCCAACGGTGTCCATGTGCCGGAAGGTATCGAGCGTCTTCTCATGGAACTGTTCGAGCGAGGGGTCGGTGCCGGTGACGGCGAGCAGGTTGTTCAACTGACCGAAGGCGATGGAGAGGGCGATGCCAGCGGTAAAACCAACCACCACGGTCCCCGGGATGAATCGCACCAGCCGTCCGGCGCCGAGGGCAGACATTGCCAGGAGGATGACGCCGGCCATGACGGCGAGCACCGGCAATGCGCCTGGGCCGTGCTGGATCACGGCGTGGTTGAGCACCGGGACAAGGGCGGCGGTGGGGCCGGTGATGTTGTACCTGGAGCCGCCGAATATGGCAGCCACCGAGCCGGCCGTGATCGCGGTGTAGAGCCCGGCGATGGGCGCCACCCCAACGGCAACGGCAAGGGCGATGGACAGCGGGAACGCGATGATCCCAACGACGATGCCCGAGATCACGTTCTTCTTGATGGTCTCGAAGTCCAGGTTCGGGGCTGTGAGGCGGGGGCGGGCGGCTTCCAAATGGGGCCTCGGGCGTGGTCTACAGCATCTATATTCGAATATTCGCAGATTGTGAACAATGGCAGTATACTTCCGCCATGCCGACCCTCCAGGAATTCAAAGCCGACCTCTTTCGGACGATGGCGAACCCGGCGCGCATCCGCATCCTCGAAGCGCTGCGCGAAGCGGGGAGCCTCACTGTGGGCGAGCTTCAGCAGCGGGTAGGGATCGAGGCGGCGAACGCTTCGCAGCACCTTTCGATCATGCGGGCCCGGGGAATCGTCGAGGCGCGGCGAGAAGGCACAAACGTCTGGTATTCCGTCCCCGAACCGGCGATCTTCGATCTGCTTGATACGGCGCGGGCGATCTTCGAGACGCGAGTCGCGTCGCAGGCGGGTCTTCTCGAAGGCTAGCCTCGCCGCAGCAAGCGTCGTTCGGTCCGGCGTGGTGGGCGCCCTGCCCAGTCGCTAGGATTCGCGGATGCCGCAGTCCATCCAAATCGGAGCCTTCAACGTTGTTTCCCTTCCGGACGGCGCGGCGGAGCTTCAGGGTTGGGCGATGAACGCCGAACTGGATGGCGGGAACCCCGTCCAATGGGCGGAGTATGCGCGGCGTGCTCCCGGCGGTTACCACGGGGACGACCACCGCTGGCGCATTCACAACACCTGTTTCCTCGTTGAGGGGGAAGGCGAGCGGATACTGGTGGACCTCGGGGTCGGCGTTGGACCGTATCCCTGGTACCAAGGGATCCGCGGGCAGCTGATGGCACGGCTCCAGGAGGCGGGGCTCGAACCATCCAGCGTGACCCAGGTATTCCTGACGCACGCCCACCCGGACCACGTGGGCTGGGCGTTCGACGAGGATGCCGGCCGGCCGCGGTTCCCGAATGCCCGGTACCGCTTGCACCGAAAAGACTGGCACTTTTTCGCCGACCGGGAGACGGTCCCGAAGCATTTCACCCGGTTTGTCGCGCCGCTGGCGAAGTCGGGCGTGCTCGATTTGCTGGACGGCGAGACTGACATCGCGCCGAGGATCACGGCACTGGAGACGCCCGGCCACACGGCGGGCCACATGAGCCTGTTGATCCGCTCAGGGAGTAGCGGATTGGTCATCGCGGGCGACGTGCTGAACAGCCCGATGTACGTGACCGAGCCGGAGAGGGCGTTCGGATCGGACGCGGACCAGCGGCAGGGCATCGCTACGCGGGTGGCGCTGATGGACCGCATCGCCGCGGAGGGCTGGCATGTCGGGGCGGCGCACTTCCCGGACCCGGGCTGGGGTGCGGTGGTGGTGGAAAACGGCCGGCGGTGGTGGCGGGGCGGGTAGGGTGCGGCCCTCACCCCCTGCCCTCTCCCAGGTCTGGGAGAGGGGGTTTGAGTTGGGCGGGAGCGGTGGAGGTGGGGATTGGGAGGCACCCTCCCTTATGGTCGGGTCTCGGGTGGGTGGAGCTGGCAGGAAGTCGATGCTTTGCCGCCCTCACCCCCTGCCCCCTCTCCCAAGTCTGGGAGAGGGGGTTTGAGTTGGGCGGGAGCGGCTGGGACTGATTGGCAGGCCACGATCCGCTTACTTCGTGTGCGGTTCAGGATGGGGCGC
>CAZKZR010000129.1:0-7667 GCA_964557245.1 uncultured Anaerolineaceae bacterium
TGATCACGAAGAGGACTGGAAGCAGGAAGGTGAAGAAGACCTGCTCGGGCGTGCGGAAGAACTGCCGCAGTTCGATTCGCGTCCGTTCGATGGAGAGCCGCAGGAGGCGGCCCGGGGCGTTCGGACGGAAAGTCGCCGGAGCTTGCGCGGTCACTCCGGTGCCTCGCTGGATTCTGACGCAGCGACCATCTTCAAATAGACATCCTCCAGGCTCGGCCGAGTCACGCTGAGCTCGGGGATTTCGGATTGCCCAAGCGCGGCTGCCCAACCGGTCAGCGCGGCAACGACAGCCGTCGGCTCGAACGTCTCGATTGTTGTCACTCCGTCGCTTCCCGGGGTGGCAGTCAATCCAGCTGGCAGCGGGGTCCCGGCGAGGGCTCCGGCCGGCACGAAACTTACACGCGCGGTGGAGCGCTGGCGGCCGCCGATCTCGCGCGGAGAGCCGACCTCCACCAACCCGCCGGCGATGATCACTCCCACGCGGTTAGCGAGTTGCTCAGCTTCATCCAGGTAGTGGGTAGTGAGCAGCACCGTCTTGCCAAGCGCCGTGAAGTTCTTGACCACCTCCCAGATCTGGCGGCGTCCCTGCGGATCGAGCCCGGTGGTCGGTTCGTCGAGAAAGATGACCTCTGGATCGCCGATGATGCCGAGTGCCAGGTCGACGCGGCGTTTCTGCCCGCCGGAGAGACTGCGGCAGCGCTCGTTGCGCTTCTCCGAAAGGCCGACCATCTCGACCACTCGCCCGGCTTCGAGCGGCCGGGGGTAAAACGTCGCGAAGTGGCTGACCACTTCCAACGGCGTCAGGGCTTCGAAGAAGCCGGCCGATTGGAGGACGATGCCGACTTTCGCGCGCCACTCCGCTCCACCGCGCGCGGGATCCACACCGAGCACTTCGGCCTCTCCGGCGGTGCGCTCGCGGAAGCCTTCGAGGATTTCGACAAGCGTTGTCTTACCGGCGCCATTCGGGCCGAGCAGCGCAAACACCTCGCCCGCGGGGATTTCCAGGTCGACGCCTTTGAGCGCTTCGAAATCTCCGTAACGCTTACGGACAGCGTGGGCTCGGACGGCAGTAGTCATGGTCAAACGCTAGCGCTGGGCGGCAAACCGAGGCGAGCGCGCACCACGCTAACAGACCTCTGGAGCCGGTCGAGCCGCTGCGCTGCCTCAAGGTCGGTCACTACTTGAAGACGCCGGGAGTCGTTGACCAGTTCCCCGTCCCGTAATCGTGCCTCAAACATCGGGAATTCTCCGTGGATAGTAGACAGTGACACTATCCGATAGTGATGCTATCTTTGTCAATGTGCCAAAGAGGTCCTCATCGTGAAGATTTCTGAGTTGAGCCGTCGATCAGGGATCCCGCTGCCGACGCTGAAGTTCTACTTGCGGGAGGGTCTCATGCCCCAGGGGCGCCTCTCGTCTCCCAATCAGGCGGAATATGACGAGAGCCACCTTCGCCGCGCTGAGCTGGTCCGTGCCCTGCGCGAAGTTGGGGGCCTCTCGATCGCCAAGATCAAGACCATCGTTGAGGCCCTGGAACAGGGCGAAACAACCTACGAGCTCATGGGCGCCGCGGTTGACTCGCTCGGGGGCGAATCGCTAGCCGAGTTCACGCCGGAACAGGCGAAATCCGCGGTCGAAATCGACGCGCTGCTCGCACAACTCGGCTTGCCAGTCCGCGAGGACTCGCTCGCTCGCCATCAACTGATCGCGGCGTTCACGAGCATTCGCACGATGCTTTTCCCGGGGGCTACAGCGGCGTACCTCGTGCCCTACGCATCGGCGGGCGAGCAACTTGCCCGGATGGAAGTTGCCAGCACTCCCGGCCTTTTTGAAATGGACCCAGAGCTCGCCCTCGAAAAATCGGTGCTCGGGCTCGCTTTGTTCGAGCCTGTCATGACAGCCTTCCGCAGGCTCTCCCACGAACGGATCGTCCATGAGCGGCTCAGCCCTGCCAGCGCCTAATCGATCAGGGCGTCGATGATCTGGTCAACGATGGCGTCGGCTTTCGCCCGCATCTCATCGTCGGTCGCGTCCTGGATCGGATGCGGCACGAAGATTCGTCTGACATCAGGGAAGCCGAGCGCAGCAGCCTGCACATCAGCGGCGTCGATAAATTCGGTCGAAGCGATAAAGACCGCCGGCTTGCCATTGATTTCGAACCAGGTCGTGTCGTGCACACTGCACGTTGTGCAGGATCCTCAGTCAGCGAGCGCTTCGATGACGAAGCCACACTCCTCAGCGATTTTCTGGCGCAGGTCCAGGGGAGCAGGCTTGGTGAACGTGGGCTTGGCGTAATTGCGGAATTCCACGTTCGGCAACCGCTCCCGCAGGCGCTCTTCCAGCCGGGCGATGAGGATCTCGCCACGCGGCTTGGAGATGTTCAGCAAACCCACCACACCCGTGATGCTCTCGGGCCGCGGCGTCAGGCTCCGCCGGACCGGTACGCGTTCATCGGTGGGATCGAGGATTGTTGTCATAGGGGCGATTGTAGGGAGCCGGAGGAAGATTGGGTAGAGGCGGATTGTCTTCACGAACGCCGGCCCTGGCTACGTGAGAGCCGCTCTCGCTCCTCACTCCCGGATCTTCACCGTCGTCATTGAGCTGCCCATTGGGCCGCTGACCCACCCGCCGAGGTACGCGGCGAACTTGCCCGCTTCGCCACCGGCCACGATGAAGGTGATGTCTTTCGGTTCGCGGAACTTGGAGACAAGCGTCTCCGGTCCGATCCGCTCGACCTGTGCCGGCGTCATCCCTTCAGCGCAAAACTCGTCACGCAGGAGGTCGCGTGCGGGCCGCGCCGTGACTTCCTGGATACGGTGGCGGATCTGGTCTTTGGTCCAACCGTCCTTCGCGAAAGTGTCGACATGTTCCGGCGGCACGATGACCACGATTTCCCCGTGGAAGTACTGCTTCGGATGGCCGGCGGTTGCGAGCGCGAGGCCGTAGCTGGTGGCGAGGCTCTTCGCGTCACGGGATAGCTGGTCGATGATGCCATTCGGCGCACCGCCGGCGTAAACGGTGACGGTGCTATCAGACCGTTCGAAGCCGCGCTCCACATGGAGGGGTTCCCAGTTACTGCGCTCTTCGAACTCCGGGAAGCAGAAGGTGTACTTGCCCGGCTGGCCGAGCGCGGCGCGATCCACTTCACCGGGGCGCCCCCCGCCGACGTTGCGGACGATGAGCTGGACGGCCCGTCCGATGGTCGCATTCGCCCGGTTGCCCTGGCCGAGGACGTTCATTCGGTAATTCATGCCGATCCGGTCGCGAATCGGACCGTTGACCATGATCACGGGCGTCGGGAAGTGGGTGGTAGCGAGCACCCCGTGCATGTTGAACTGCTCAGTGGTCACCGCCTCCACGGCGGCGAGGACGACGGGCAGGTATTCCGGCTTGCATCCGGCCATCACCGCGTTGATAGCGACCTTCTCAACGGTGAGGGGGGCCATGTTCGGCGGCATCGTCGCCACCACTTCCTGTGGATCGCGGCTGGTGCCAGTGAGCATGCGGACGACGCGTTCCGGAGTGGGCGGTATCACCGGGAGCCCGTCCGTCAGGCCCTGGTCGAACATGAATTCGAACAGATCGTCCGACTCACCCACTTCGATTCGGCGGGCCCTGATTGGGCTGCCCTCCATCTCCGCTTCGAGGCGCTCGGCGATGCCCGGCTCAACGGACTTCGAGCCACACCCGGGCCGCATCTCGGGGTATTTCGACCAATCGACAACCGGAGCCGGCGACAGGGTGCTTGTTATCAGGCGATGGAACAGCCGCTGCCAGTCGTCCTTGCCGAATCCGACGAACCGCTCCGTCTCATTCCCTTCGCCGTCAGCAAGGATGATGGTGGGCACCGTGTCGAGGTCATATCGGTACGAGACGTGCAACCTCGAGTCATCGAGCATCGGGGCAGTGAGCCCGAACGTGCTCACAAGACGCGCGTTGCCCGCAGCGTCCTGCCCGATGCACCACACGTCCATCGCCTCCCCGAACGCAGCCGCAGCTTCCTGGATCAGCGGCATTGTCAGGACGCAGGTGGGGCAGTCCTCCTTGACGAAACAGAGCAGCGTGTCGCGGCCTGTGGGGAACGCTCGTTCGGCGCCGGTGAGATCGAAAAGAGAGAAAGGAGGCAATGGCATTGCAGGATTCTAGGCGACTGAGCGGAGGTTCGCGGTCTATTCCTCGTCAATCACCGCGAACAACTCTGCCAGTGGAAGAGAGACGCCCGGCAGACAATCCGCGGTGAGGGCATCCACGGGCCGACCCTTTTTGGTGCGGCCTTCGAAAAGCTCGGCGGTCCGCTGGTCAGGATCTATCAGCCAGCACGTCTCCACTCCGGTGGACCGTAGGAATTCGCACTTCCGTCGAAGCTCAGCGACAGACTGGTTCGGAGACAAGATTCAACGGCAAGGGTGGGTGGAGCTTCATCCCCAGCTGGCACGCCAGCTTTCCAGAACGAAACATCGGGAAGGCGATAGTTGGGCAGGTCTCCCAGCTTCGCACGCGCTTCGACTCCGGCCCGCCCCTTCTTCCCCCTGAGCCAGAGCCGAATGTGATATCCGACCTCGAGCGCAATCGGAGCGTGGTGTTCGTTGGGCATCGGCTTCTGGACCACCATTCCGTCGATGTATTCCAGGTACGGTTTCTCATCGGGGAGCGCGAGGTACTGCTCCGGCGTCATGCGCACGCCGTGGTACTTCGACTGCCACTTCGGGCGCGTCGGCGGCTTAAGAGGAGGCGGCGATGGTTGGCGTATGGCCACGGAGAAAGTATAGCGAAGTGGAGGGCGCACAAGGCCGGAAGATTGTTGACCTAGTCGCTCGACTTTCTCGGTGGAAACCCTTACGCTGAACGTCCCCCGCATGTTCAGCACGCGTTTCTAAGGAGATTCCCCATGACTGATATCGCCGCCCGCGGTTATGCCAATCCTTCCGTCCTCGTCTCGACCGATTGGGTGTCTGAGCACAAGAACGATGCCAACGTCCGCATCGTGGAGTCGAACGAAGACCAGCTTCTCTATCCATCCGGCCACATCCCCGGCGCGGTCCAGGTGGACTGGGCGGCGGACCTGAACGACCAGCTTCGGCGCGACTATCTCGACCGCGCAGGCTTCGAAAAGCTCTGCAGCAAGAATGGCATCGGCCGCGACACGACCGTGGTGTTCTACGGCGACAAAAACAACTGGTGGGCGACGTATGCCTTCTGGGTGTTCCAGCTGTTCGGTCACACCAATGCGAAGGTGATGGATGGGGGCCGGCTGAAGTGGGAGAAGGAGGGCCGCGAACTCACCCGCGAAGTTCCGTCCTACCCCGCCACCAACTACACCGCGCCCGAACGGGACGATACGAAGATCCGGATCTTCCGGGATGAGGTGCTGAAGAAGCTCGACGGTTCCACCAAACTCGTCGATGTGCGGAGCCCCCAGGAATACTCCGGCGAGCGCACGCACATGCCTGAATATCCGCAGGAAGGCGTGCTCCGCGGCGGCCACATCCCGGGCGCGAAGAGCGTACCGTGGGCGCGCGCCGCGAACCCGGAAGATGGGACCTTTAAGTCAGCGGACGAACTGAAGGCGATTTACGAGCAAGAGCAGGGCCTCAAATCCAGCGACCCGGTGATCGCTTACTGCCGCATCGGCGAGCGCAGCTCGCACACGTGGTTTGTGTTGACGCACCTGCTCGGCTATCCGAACGTACGGAACTACGACGGCTCGTGGACCGAATGGGGCAATTCCGTGGGCGTGCCGGTCGAGAAGTAGTCCGGCGTCACCGACAAGATTCGAAGAGGCTCGCCGGAAACGGCGAGCCTTTTGTGTACAGGCTCAGCCGTCGCCGAGGAGAAGGGCGCCTACCCGGCGGGCAGCGGCGAGCCGCCGGTCCGACGCATCCGCGGGAAAGTCGGCATCGACGACGAACACGTGCGTGGCCGTGGTGACGATCAGCGCCCGGTTCTTTGTCCAGACCGCTGAATCGCCGATTCCGGGAACAGGCTGGCCTCCACGGGTCACCGAGTTCGTCAGCGCGGACAAGAGCGGGACACGCGCAGCGACCGACGGTAGGACCGTGATGGTCAGTGTGTTCCCGAGGTCATCGGCGAACTGCTCGGCGGCGATCGGCAGACCGCCATTCGGTCCCGAGCCGCGTCCGAGCGGCAGAAGCGCGTAGCCGGTGGCCTGCAAGAGTGCGTCCGGAGTCAGGCCGCCGAACAGTAGCGGAGGCGATGCTGCCCGAAGCGGCTCGGCAGAGGTCTGAATTGGGCGGGAGCCTTCGGGAGCGGGCGCTTCCCGGAGCACGGTGAGCGACGAAACGTGGTGCAAGTGCGGCGAAGTAACCACTCGCACAACCTGGCCGCGCGCCACGCCGGGCCCCAGTACCGGCGGAAAGAGCGCGACGACGGATCCGGCGCGGCCGTCGTCAATTGCGAAGCGGCCGCCATGCATCTTCACAATTTCCCCTTCGATGGTCACCGTCTTGCCGAGGTCCAGGGCGCCGCGGACCAGGCGAACCACCCCGCCCACCGTCCGTCCTGTGAGGTAGCCGCCCGCGACGACGAGCACCCCGGAGAGAAGAAGGATGAGCACGCGCAGACCCCGGATGCCGGTCTCGGAGTCATCGGGCAAATCCTGGAGGATGCTCCAGACAATCCTTGTCAGTACCGGCAACACGAAGAACGCAAGTCCGCCCCAGAAGAGTGTTCGAACGATGCCCTCTGCGAAGACCTTGAGGGGCGGCTGGCCGAAGCTGAATCGTTCCGGGTATTCGATGCGGATTTCCCGCCAGGTTCCCGAGGAGCGGGTCCATGCCGAGTGCCGATCTTCGGCGACGATCTCCGCTCCGCGAGCGGCATCGTGGGCTGCGCCAGTTGCCACGCCATAGGCGAGTAAGCGATCCCAGACGGCAACCGACGCCGGCGGCTGGCCATCGAACGCGTGGCTGCTGCGGAAGTAGTCGCGCATGCCAAGCCAGGTTGAGCAGACGCGCTTTCCGTCCGGGGTGTCGGTAATCGCCTGGGACCGCGTTACCAGACCCATCGCGAGGAACCAGGCGAAGGCGGCTGCGCCGAGCCAGTCACCCGCCGACATGCTCTCTCCGCCCGAACTCGACTGGCCGACATGGGCCGCGCCAAGCGCGAGCGCGAAGAACCCGAACACGAACGCGAGACCGATCCCAACGATTGCGTAATCGATGGGCTCCCAGCGCTTTCGGGCGAGCCCCAGCCGCCGGGCTTCAGCGACCACGGACTTCCGGAATTGGCCCGTCCACCGGCCGGCGGAATCATCGTCGATGGTGACCGCTTCAATTGGGGCCGAACCACCCGTGGCGCGCGATGCGACGAGCCGGTAGACCTGTTCCTCCCACGGCATGAGAGAACCGCTCGCCGGGTCATCCCTGAGCCTCACAACAGTCCCGCTGAGTCCTGCCAGTTCAAGCCCGAGGATGCGGCGTGCGGCGAGGTCCACCAGCGTGGCGGAGATGGCGCTGTATGTGACATTCCAGTTGTTCACCAGGAGATTCACGATCGCGGGCGGCTCCGGGTCGGCGGGGAGTTCGCTGCGTTCGGCGCCGGCCCGGGGCAGGTCCGGACGAGTCTTCAGCCAGCGGTAACCGAAGGCGGCCAGCCAGAACGCCAGCGAGACGCATCCGGCGAGGAGCAGCGCGTATGAGACCCCGTGG
>CAZKZR010000130.1:0-7656 GCA_964557245.1 uncultured Anaerolineaceae bacterium
ATGACCCACCTCTTATACAGAGTGATTGTGGCTTTCGTGAAGGGCCGCGATAAAGGGTCGCTGTTCACGTGGGAAGAACGCGCGGAACTGGTGCGCGGGGCCGTGAAGGAACTCGCCAATGTTGAAGTTGAGGCGTTCGATGGCCTGATGGTGGAGTACGCGCGTCGCAAGGGAGCGGTGGCGGTGGTGCGCGGTATCCGGGCAGTCAGCGATTTCGAGGCCGAGTTCGACATGGCAATGATGAACCACAAGATGGCCCCGAACATCGAATCTGTGTACTTGATGGCGCGGCAAGAGCACCTGTTGATCAGCGCAACGCGCATTCGAGAAGTGTCACGCCTTGGATACGACGTGTCGGATCTCGTGCCGCAACACGTCTGGGCTGCGCTGCGCCAGAAATACGGACAGGAGTAACGGCGTGAGCCCTGAAGGGGCCCACATGGAAATCCTCGACCTTATTGATACGCTCGAGGAACTGGTGATCCAGGCTCGCCGCTTGCACGTTGGCGGCAACCTCGTGGTGGATCGCAAACGCATGCTGGACGTGATCGACCAGATGCGATTGGCGGTGCCATCCGACCTGCGGCAAGCGCAGCAAGTCCTGGAAACTCGGGATCAGATCATCAGCGAAGCGCACGAAAACGCCCGGGCAACGTTGGAGCGCGCGGAGACCGAGCGGGCGAGGCGAATCGAAGAGAACTCGGTGTTCCGCGAAGCCCAGGAGCGAAGCAAACAGCTGCTGATGGATGCGGAAGCCCGCGCGCGACAGGTCATCGCGGAAGCGGACGCGACGGCAGCGGCGCATCTGAGCGAAGCAGCAGAGGCGGCCAGTAAACAGCTAGATGACGCGGATCAATATGCGCTGGAAGTGCTGCGAAGGCTGGAGCACCAGATGGAAGCGTTCCTGGAATCAATTCGCATCAGCATGAACAGCCTGCAGGAGAAGCGCTAGCGTTTGCGCCCTTTGAGGGAGCACAATTAAGCGAGCCCATGGCCGCTTCCTGGCGGCACATTAGTTGGAGGTCCTTCATGGCCGAATTTTCCGTGATAAAAGAAGCCGAAGCCCCGCGTCCGGCACGCCAGACCGGGCGGCTTGCTACGCGCATGCGGGAGTATGAGAAATTCGTCGAAGCGGTCGGCGCGGGAAAAGTAGGCAAGCTCGTGCCTGCTCGCGGCGAAACACCCCGCGGCATTGCCCTTCGCATTAGCCGGGCTGCCAAGCGACAGAACAAGGCCAGCGAGACCTGGGTCGTCGATGGCACGGTGTATTTCAAGACTTCTTGAACCTGCGAACGGAATGAACAAGAGGGGTGCCATATGGCACCCCTCTTGTATTTGGATGAACCGCCGGGGCGGGTTAGTTGCGTTCGGCGGTGGCGCCGTCTGAGGCGACGATCGCGAACGAGGGGAGGTCACGGCGGCCGGACCGCGAGACCGTCGAAGGCTCGCGCTGGGCGGGCTTCTCAGGGGTTTCGCTGGACCCATTGGAACGGGCCGGGGCAGCGCCCGCCTGCGCCGTTTCAACGGTGCCGGAGACTGCGGCGCCTTCTTCGACCACCAGGATTGCGGCCTTCAGCGTGCCGGACACATGGGCCGTGGAGGCAAGGAGGAGCTTGCCGGAGCACACGAGGTCGCCTTCGAAGCGGCCAAGAATGTGCGCGTCGCGCGTCTGGACGCGCACGCGGGCAGTTGCGTCCTTCTTCACCGTGAACAGACCACGGCACGTCACTTCGCCGCTGATCTGGCCATCGACGCGTAGGTCGTGTTCCGTCTCGAAGCGGCCGTCGAACGAGGAATACTGGTCGATCACGCTTTCGGAACGGGCGGCGGCGGTTCGCTCGCCGGATTCCGACTGGGTTTGCGCTCCGGACGAATTGCGATTCGCGCGCACGCCAAACGATTCGGGAGCATCGCCGAATTGGTCACTCGAATCCGAGTTGTATGCGTTGGACTCGTACTGAGCCGCCTCGGGGTAGTGGGCATCGCGGGGAGACTTCTTAATCTGCATGTGCTGCCCCTCCTTCCGTCGGCCGGCGAGAGATTTCGCGCGGGGGGCGGATGCGGCCGATGGTTCGCACCATATTCGGGGCGTAACCCAGCGTCCACCCACCCGGCGGAGAATTTGACGAACGATTTACGCTCGCGATACGCCTATGGTTACAACGAACTCAGGGCCCGCGGCGCAGCTCAGAGCACGATGTTGAACAACTTGTCCGGCACATAGATGACGCGGCGCGGATCTTTGCCGCCCAGGTACTCCTGGATTCGCGGCAGCGCCCAGACCGCAGCGCGAGCCGCTTCCTCGCTGGAACCCGCGGGAAGGGAAACGCGGTCGCGAACCTTGCCGTTGACCTGGATGACCAGTTCCACCTGGTCGTCGCGCGCCAGTTCGGGGTCGGCCTTCGGCCAGGCCTGGGTGTGCACGCTGTACGGTTCACCGAGCCGCTCCCACAGTTCCTCTGTGATGTGCGGAGCGAGGGGCGCGGTGAGCAAGACGGCGGTGCGGACGCCTTCAGACCAGGCAGCACCGTCGACGGGCCCGGCTTCGCGAGCGCGTTGCATGGCGGTGGAGTGTTCCATCAGGCGCGAAATCATGGTGTTGAAACGGAAGTTCTCGACTTCCTCGGTGACGGCGAGAATCGCCTTGTGCGTTGCACGGCGCAGTTCTTTGGCGCCCGCCGAATCCGGCGCTTCCGCCAGTTCGGCCGGCTCGAGCACGAGCGACCAGAGACGGTTCAACCAGCGCGCAATGCCCGACATTCCGGTGGGGTTGTACGGGCCGCCCTGGTCCCAGGGACCGACGAACATCAGCTGGCAGCGGAAGCAATCTGCGCCCCATTTGTCGACCTGGTCGTCCGGAGCGACGACGTTGCCGCGGCTCTTGGACATGCGGTTTCCATCGGGGCCGAGGACGACGCCCTGGTTGAAGAGCCGGAGCATCGGTTCGTCGCCTTCGACGATGCCCATGTCCCGCGCCGCCTTCCAGAAGAAGCGCGTGTAGAGCAGATGCATCACCGCGTGCTCGGCGCCGCCGGTGTACTGGTCGATCGGGAACCATTGCCGCGCAGCCTGCGTCGAAAACGGCCGCTCCGGATTGTGCGGGTCGGCGTAGCGCATCTGGTACCAGCTGGAGCACATGAAGGTATCCAGCGTGTCAGTTTCTCGGCGCGCAGGGCCGTCGCAGTTCGGGCAGGGCACGCTGACCCACTCTTCCGAGAGCGTGAGTGGCGACTGGCCGGTGGGCATGAACTGGACGTTTTCCGGAAGGACCACAGGTAAGTCCTCGTCCGGCACGGGCTGGGTGCCACATTTCGCGCAGTGGATGAAGGGAAGCGGGGCGCCCCAGAAGCGCTGCCGCGAAACCGACCAGTCGCGCAGTCGGTAGGTGACGGCGCCTTTGCCGAATCCGCGCTCCTCGGCGTAGGCAACCACTTTCGAGACGGCTTCGGCTTCCGGCGTGCCATCGAACGGTCCCGAATTCACCATCCGGCCGCCGTGCGGGACGGCGGCCGTGAGCGGCTTCGTAATGTCGACGTCCGGATGGTCATAGGTTGGGACGATTTCGAGGCCGTATTTCTTCGCAAACTCGAAATCGCGCTGGTCGTGGGCGGGGACCCCCATGACGGCCCCGGTGCCGTACGTGACGAGGACATAGTCGGCAATCCAGATCGGGACCCGGCTGCCGTTGAACGGATTCACGGCATAGGCGCCGGTGAAGGCACCGGTCTTCTCGCGCTCCGTGGACAGGCGGTCGATCTCGTTGGAGCGAGCGGTGGCGGCCACATAGTCGTCGACCTCCTTCCGTTGGGCATCCGTGGTGATCCGGGAGACGAGCGGATGCTCAGGGGCAATGACCATGAAGCTCGCGCCATAGACCGTGTCCGGGCGAGTCGTGAATACCGTCAGGGGTTCGGCTGCGCCGGGAACGTCGACCTTGAAGTCCAGGTGGGCGCCCTCAGAGCGGCCAATCCAGTTTCGCTGCATGTTCCGGATGCGCTCAGGCCATTCAATCCCGTCGTAGCGCAGCAGCTCTTCGGCGTAGGCGGTGATCTTGAAGAACCACTGGCGCATCATCTTGCGCTCGACGATGTCGTCCGAGCGTTCGCAGCGGCCGTCCACTACCTGCTCGTTGGCGAGCACTGTCTGGCAGCCTGGACACCAGTTCGCCAGCGACTCGGCCTGGTATGCCAGGCCATGCTTGTAGAACTGCAGGAACCACCACTGCGTCCACTTGTAGTACTCGGGGTCGCTGGTGATGACTTCGCGGTCCCAGTCAAAGCTCGCGCCCATGAGGCGGAGCTGCCCTCGCATGCGGTCGATGTTCTGGTACGTCCACTCTTTGGGGTCGATCCCGCGCTTGATCGCCGCGTTTTCAGCCGGCAGTCCGAAGGAATCGAAACCCATGGGGAACATGACGTTGTACCCGAGCATGCGGCGAAAGCGGGCCGCCACATCACTGGGAGCCATGGCGTACCAGTGTCCGGTGTGGAGGTCGCCCGAGGGATACGGGAACATGGTGAGGGCGTACCACTTGGGCCGCGGGTCATCGTCGGGAGCAGCGTAGAGGCGCGATTCTTCCCAGCGGGCGCGCCATTTAGGTTCAATCACATGGGGTTCGTAGCGATCGATCACGATCGGAGTACCTCGCTTCTGTCAGGTGAGACGTACGGGCAGGAAGCTGCCCGGTTGGCGCCAGGTCCAGATACGGACGCCCCGCCGGCTATGCGCCGCGGGGCCGAAGAAGTGCGAGGCTGAGCAGGAATCGCTCGAGTGCCGCGTGGTACGAACCAGTGTTCACGCCTATCGCCTTCGCTTCAAAATGCGGGCTGCAACGTCAGCCGCCCGGGAATCGTAGCTTACGGGCGGCGAATCCGTCATTTTTTCTCGGTCTCCGAGTGGCCCTCTGGCTGATGCGGTTCGCCCGGCTTCGCCATCCCGTAGGCCTGGCCGTTCTTACGAGAGAGCGCGAGTACGCGGTCCGAAACCGGGGCGAGTTCGAGGACGACGATGATAGCGGCGCACGTCAGCAGGGCCGTAAGCCAGAGCTGAGAGGCGACAGCGAGGCCAACAGCGGCCATGACCCAGATAGTCGCGGCGGTCGTTACGCCTTTGACGCTTGTCCCGCGCTGAAAGACCAGACCAGCGCAGAGGAAGCCGATCCCCTGGACCACCCCGGCCGCGATCCGAGTATCGTCGAATGACTCGCTGACCTGGCCGAAAAGCGCCGCGCCGGCGCAAACGATGGCCGTTGTGCGGATGCCTGCTTCGTGGCCTCGGAATTCCCGCTCGAGCCCTACCGCTGCGCCCAGCCCGAAGGCGTAGAGCGTCCAGAGAAAGAGGTCGAGTTGGTCTCGTTCACTCACGGCTTTTCTCGGAAGTGGCTCACTATCAGCGTCTCAAAATTGCGCGCCTTGGAACACTCCCGGCAGGTGAGATACCAGACCCAGGTGTCATCCGGGGCGCGGCCGTACTTTTCCTTCGCTTCTTTGCCGGTGCGCTCGACCGCTTTGCGCAGTTCGCCCCATGGGGCGTTGAGGAGACGCGTATAGACGAATCCTCCGGGCCGGTAGCGCTCCTCGCTGTCACCGCCGCCCTCGATTTCGAGCATGATCGGGCGACGGAAGCGGCCTTCGCCGTTGAGGAGCATGGCGTCTTCCGGGACGGTCGCGCCGATTGCCTCCGCTTTCTTGCGGAGGTCGTCCTTCACGGAGTTGTAGCCGACCGGCACGCCGAGAACGGCGTTGGTCATCGCCCGAAGGAACGTGATATCAGTCCAGTCGCTCTCGACCTGGTCCCAGTCTTCCTTCTCCAGGACGGGACAGCCGCAGGGTTCGGCGTCCACCGGCGGGGTGACATCGGCCTTGCGAACCGGCATGCCGGAATCATCGACTTTCACGCGGCGCCGTTCGGTCATGAAGCGAGGATACCTCAGGAGTCCGTTTCGAGGACGATCGCGGCACCTAATGGCGGCAAGTCGATTGACTTACTGCAGACGTCGCCTTCGCGTTCCAGCGCCGTAGAGAGGACGATTCGCCCGGTCATGACGAGGGGCACGGTCACCGGGTTGAGGCTGGTATTGATTACCACAGCGGCGGTGCTGGACGCAGTCACGCGTTCGAAGGCGTAGACCCCGTCGGGCGTTGGGAGTTCGCGGTAGACGCCCTCGAGGAGCACCGGAGTGCGCTTGCGCAGCCAGATAGCCCGGCGCGTGAGCGCCAGGAGAGAGTCGTTTTCACCGGCCTGGGAAGCGACATTGCGGTCGAGCCGGCCGAACGGCAGCCAGGGCGCGGCAGTGCTAAATCCACGTCCTGGCGAGGCGTCCCACTGCATGGGCGTGCGCTCAGGATCGCGGCCGGTGGTGCGAATTCGCGCCGGATCCTGGAGCTGTTCTTCGGGGATATCGACGTCTTCCAGGCCGATCTCTTCGCCGTAGTAGAAGAACGGGGTGTTGCGAAGGCCCACAAGCAGGACGACCGAAGCCCGAGCGCGCTCCAATCCGCGGCCATCGTGGTTGTGGCGCGAGATGAACCGCGAGCGGTCATGGTTGGCGAGGGCGTAGCAGGGCTGGGCGTCCGCGGGGATGGCGCGCTCGGCGTTAGCCACGATGCGGCGCAAGTCAGCGGCCTCCCACACGGTGTGTGTAGGTTCCTGCTCGTGGATGAACTGGAAGTTGAACGCGAGGTGGAGCCCGGCCGCGGACGCGTCGCCGTAGTACGCCGCCACTTCTTCCGCGGTGCCGAACACTTCGCCCACGGCCATGCGCTCGGGGTATTCATCGAACACCTTACGGATCCGCTTCACGGCGTCGTAAACTTCGTGGTAGTTGCGGTTGTGCACCCAGAGCTGGCTGCTGCGTTCGCGGTCCCCGGGCTGCCATTGGGGGTTCGGCGGGTTATCCGCGAGGTTCGGTTCCTTGATGATCATGCCCATGACATCGATCCGGAATCCGTCAATGCCGCGGTCGAACCAGAAACGGAGGACGTCGTGCATGGCAGCTTCGACTTCCGGGTTCCGCCAGTTCAGGTCGGGTTGTTCGCGCAGGAAGGAATGGAGGTAGTACTCGCCGGTTTCTTCGGCGAGGGTCCAGGCGGGACCACCGAAGACGCTGCGCCAGTTGTTCGGCAGGGTGCCGTCGGGCTTTGCGGGCCGCCAGAAGTACCAGTCGCGCTTCGGGTTATCGCGAGAGGAGCGTGACTCAAGGAACCACGGATGCTGGTCAGATGTGTGGTTCGGCACCCAGTCGAGCAGAACCTTGATCCCGCGCCGGTGGGACTCGGCGATGAGGCGGTCCATCGTTGCGAGCGTGCCGAAGTCCGGGTCGACGTCCCGGTAATCCGAGACGTCGTAGCCGAAGTCTTTCATCGGAGATGGGAAAGTCGGGGAGAGCCAGATGGCGTCCACGCCGAGGGAGTTCTCGGTGCCGTCGTTGAGATAATCGAGGCGCGAGATCAGGCCCTCAAGGTCGCCGATGCCGTCGCCGTTGCTGTCCTGGAAGCTGCGCGGGTAGACCTGGTAGACGACGGCGTCGCGCCACCACTCGCGGCTCACGCTTTGAGCGCCTCCGTGATGCGCGCGCCGAGCTCGGGCTCTTCACGGAAGAACGAACTGGAAACGCTCATGACCGACTCGATCGGCTTTCCGTGTGTCAGGCGGTCA
>CAZKZR010000131.1:0-7619 GCA_964557245.1 uncultured Anaerolineaceae bacterium
CTCCCCGCTAACGCGTGGTCCGCGCTCCGCAACATCGCCGAGGCCGACGCCGCCAGCGGCGTCACCTTCGCCTACCCGTCCCTCGTCCAGGTCGATGACGTGTTCTTCGCCGCCTACCAGCGCAGCGAGGCCGGCGACGTTGCCGCCGAGCGTGCCTACGTCACCAGCTGCATGCCCTCAGCTGGCCCCCTCGGATGGTGGTCGGAGCCCCGCCCAATCCCCAACGTCCTCACCACCCACGGCGCCGCCTTCGCCTGCTACCCGCGCGATGTCGACCATCACGCCCGCGTGTTCCTCGCCGGCCCCCGCCGCGCCTACTCAGCTTCGCTTGACCCCGGCCCCGAGCTTGCGCCGCGTATCGCGGCCCTCAGCTACAAGATCACCGCCGAGTCACTGCGCGTCCGCATCGAGCTCGACGACACGGACGGCGAGGCCGACTCCGGCCCCACCGCCCTGCAGCTGCGCGTCGGCCTGGACGTCGTCCTGCAGGTTGGCTACCAGCTTCCGGACGGCAGCCGCGAGTACGGGCAGCAGCTGCGCTGCAACGTCCACCGCCTCAGCCGCCAGCTGCAGCCCGGCCGCCGCCGCCTCATCGTCGAGGCGTCCGGCCCATGGGAGGCGATGGAGCGTCACCGCTCCCTCTCCGCCTGGACTGCGCCAGCCGCCACGACTCGAGGCAGCATCTTCCAGCGTGTCGCCGCCCTCGCGGGCGTAGACGTCGCCGAGGCGGGAGGCGACCGCGCCCCATCCACCGCCTGGACCACCGACGCGCCCGCCTTCGCCATCGCCGCCAACGAGCAAGGCAGCACCACGCTTGCGCGGCTGCTCGCCGTTACGCCGGACTTCGTCCGCCCCGACCTCTCAACCGGAGGGTTTGAGATCTGCGGCTTCGCCGACAGCTCGCACCACGCCAGGTATGCGCTACCGCGGCCGCCGCTCGACGGCGGCAGCTTCCCGCTGCTGGAGCTGGAGGAGACCGACGAGCTCGCGCCCAACTGGATCCGCCTGCAGGGTCCCGACCGCTACGCCGATGACTTCTTCGAGCTGGTCGACGCCTTCGACGACATCTTCAGCCGCGGCCCCTTCGCCGCCGTCGTCCGCGATATCGACGCCGACGACGACCTGAAGGCCGGCGATCGCGCGAAGTACTCGAGGGAACGCCGCCGCCAGCTGGCGCCGCGCGGCCGCGCGATC
This sequence comes from uncultured Anaerolineaceae bacterium, assembly GCA_964557245.1. GTDB lineage: Bacteria > Chloroflexota > Dehalococcoidia > Tepidiformales > Tepidiformaceae > Amarobacter. Next base: position 1,195 of record CAZKZR010000131.1, read on the forward strand.
GTCCCGGTGCACCCGGGACACGAGCTGTTCGATATCGCCCGCGTCCGCTACACCGTCACGCCCGACGAGGGGCAGCAACAGACCACCTACCGCGTGGTAGGGCTCCAGCTGGACTACCGGGCAAGCCCGGCAGCCGGCGCCACCGCCTACACGCACACGCTGGACCTCGGGACGCTGCTAGCTTTCAGCTGACCCCTGCGGCGCTCGGACGGGGGGCTGAAAAGCAGCCCCCCCGGCGCCGCCTACTTCCGATTCCTCGACATCGTCGGATGTCGCAAATTCGGAAGTTACGTCCGAAACCTATACGCAGCTAAGGAGGTTTTCATGGCCGTTTTCCGAGGGAAGGTTGTCAGCTTCGACAGCGGCGCCCACACCGCCGAAGTACGCCTGGACGGCTCAGCCGCCCAGACCGTCACCGGCGTCCCCACCGCCGCCAACATCGCCTCCGGCGACATGACCACCGGCCGCCGCGTCCTCGTGGACACCGGCGACCACCACCACCCCAACGACTTCGTCGTGACCGCCGTTTACGACTAATTCACTGTCGGTGAAGGCGGGCCACCCCCCCGTACGGATCCTGTGACTCACAGTTCCTGTGGGAACGTGACACAATAGTTGGATGAAGAACATCACCGTATCCGTACCGGACGAGGTGTACCGTCGCGCCAGGGTTCACGCGGCAGAACAGGGCCGGTCGCTGAGTGCAGTGGTCGCCGAGTTCCTGCAAAGCCTCAGCGACAGAGAAGCGGAATTCAAACGCCTTGAAGCACAAGAGGACGCGGTGATCGCTACCATCGAGCGGTTCAGTGCGTCCGATCGGTTGAGCCGAGAGGAAGTTCACTCGCGTGCAGTTCGTTGACACCAACGTTCTGCTCTACCGGATTTCTCCGGACTCGGCGGAGGCGAGGAAGCGGTCCATCGCTACTCAGATACTTAAAGAGCGAGATATCGCGCTGTCGGCCCAAGTCCTGCAGGAGTTCTATGTTCAGGCAACGCGCCCATCGCGGACAGGTCGGCTAAACCATAGTCAGGCAGCGGCGCTCGTTTCGGGATTTGGCCGGTTCCCTTCGCAACAAATCACGGTGGACCTTGTGAGCGCTGCGATTGCGAGCTGCGCGCGGTTCCAGTTGTCGTACTGGGACGCCGCGATAATCGAAGCGGCCCGATCCCTGGGGTGTTCCGAGGTGCTCTCGGAAGATTTGAGCGCTGGCCGGGACTACAACGGTGTCGTCGTGATCAATCCATTCGAGTAGCAGTACTGCTCTCGAATCGGCGTGCGCTACCGCAACGCCGCGGCCACTGCCGCCAGCGCCAGCCTTCTCCCGCCGGCCGAAGTCAGATGGATCCCATCGCTCGCCCGCAGCACCTGGGGCACGCCGTTCTCATCGGGAAGCACGTCGGCGTAACTTCCCTCGGAGTACGAGGTCAGGGCGTAGCAGTCCACGTACCGCACCCATGAGCGCTTTGCGGCCTCCGCCTGGAACACCGCGTTGACCGGAGGAATGGCCTGGGCGAGAGCCGGGCTGTAGCCCTGGGCCGGGTCAGGCCGCATGTTCGGCTGCCCCATCCACACAACCACCCGGCCGGGCCGGTACATCAGGTCCATGAGCGCGCCTACGCGCGCGGCGTAATCGTCGTACGAGCGAATCTGCATCGCATCGTTCGCGCCAACCATGAAGACGGCGACGTCCGGGTCATAGGCGGCCATTTCGGTCGCGATCGCCGACGGCCAATCGAAAAACGCGGGGTTTACCAGGCCGGACGAGATCTTGTAGTCGGCGCCTCTCACCGGGAGGCCGCCCTGTTCAGCGGCAATCTGGAAAAACGCGACGGTAACGAAGTAGCTCGTGGAATCGCCATCGCTCCAGACCCTGAGACCGGCGAGCGAGGTTCGTTCTGGCGCCGGGGTGGGCGTCGGCGTGGGTGTGGGCGTCGGCAATGGTTCGGGGGTGCCGTCGAAGGCGAGGTCCGGCAGACGCACAATCGAGGTTTCGGCCGGCGCTGCGTTCAGGCGGCCCGGCGCGGATTCGTTTTCGATAACGCTGAGGAGGATGGCAAGGAGCCCGGCGCCCGCCACAAGGCAGATACTGGCGACGTGAGTCCAGGTGCTCGTGCCCGCGTCCTTGCTCAAGCTCGCACTCTCCCGTCCTCCGGCCCCACCGGCCGCCCGCCGCATTCTCCAGCACCTTCAAAATACCCAAGCATCGATTTCTTCACAAACCGAAAGAGACCGGCCCGGCGTTCGCCCCTGCCGCGATCGCGGGGGACAATGCCCGGCGGGCGGCGGCCCGGACTAGGGCTTGCGGGGGCCATAGGCACGGATGCTTTTTCCGACCGTTGATTTCGCGATTTTCTTCGTGTGCGTGTTTGCCATCGCCTGGTTCATCCGGCCCTGGCACCTCGGTTGGCGTGTCTTTTTAGTGCTGGCGAGCTGGTTCTTTTACGCCTTCTGGGAACCCAGGTTCGTCATCCTGCTGATCGCTTCCACGGCCGCGAACTGGGCTATCGGCCGTGACCTGGTGATGATGAGGGGGGCCGATGGCAAGCTGACGGCGGGCGGGCGTGCCCTCCTCACTTTCGGGATTACGTTGAACCTGTTCGCCCTCGGGTGGTTTAAGTACTACGGCTTTTTCGCATCGGAGCTGGACGATTTCTTCGGTCTGTTCGGGTTGGGCAACCCCATCCCGCTGAAAGAGATCACGCTTCCGATCGCTATCTCGTTCTTCACGTTCCACGCCATCAGTTACCTCGTTGATATCTCGCGCGGCGAGATCCAGGAGCCGATGTCTCCCCTGGATTTCGCGCTCTACCTTTCGTTCTTCCCACACCTGGTGGCGGGCCCGATCGTGCGGGTCACCGAATTCGCCCCGCAGATCCGCGAGCCGATGCAGAAGCGGCTGATCGACGCCACGCCCGCGTTCCAGCTCATCCTGTTCGGCCTCTTCAAGAAGGTGGTGATTTCGAGCTACCTCTCGAAGCAGATCGCTGACCCCGTGTTCGCATCGCCGGGGTCCCACAGTTCGCTCGAGGTGTTGGTAGGCGTTTACGCCTACGCCATCCAGATCTTCGCGGACTTCTCGGGCTACACGGATATCGCGATAGGCTGCGCGCTCCTGCTGGGCATCCGTTTCCCGCAGAACTTCGATGCCCCGTACCGCGCCCTTTCACTGCAGGACTTCTGGCGGCGTTGGCACATGACACTTTCGCGCTGGCTGAGGGACTACCTGTACATCCCGCTCGGCGGCAACCGCGGCACCAAAGCCTTCATTTATCGAAACCTGGTGCTCACGATGGTCCTCGGCGGACTCTGGCATGGAGCGGCGTTCACGTTCGTTGTCTGGGGAGCGATTCACGGCGCTGGTCTCGTCATCGAACGGGAACTCAAAGAGCGCTTCCCCGGCAGGCTGGGCCGGGCGGCGCCCGTCCTGAACTGGCTGATCACCTTCCACGTGGTCTGCCTGGCGTGGATTTTCTTCCGCGCGGAGACCTTCGCATCGGCGTGGGAGATTCTCGGCCGCATGATCACGGGCTGGGGTGCATCGCCGGCGGTTACGCCGCTCCTCCTGGCCGTGATTGCCGGCAGCATCGCGTCGCAGTTCGTCCCGGAGCGCTGGTGGGAGCGGGTGCAGTTGTCTTTCTCGCGGCTGGCGCCAGTGGCGCAGGCCGGTACCCTTGCGGTTGGGCTGGTTCTGATCGACGCGCTGGGTCCCGAGGGCGTGGCGCCGTTCATCTACTTCCAGTTCTGAGGTCGGGATGGCGCGAAGCGAGCAAGAACCCATCGATCACGGACGCACCGGCTACCTGCCCGGCAGGGTGCTCTGGGTCATCGCGGTCGCGCTCTTCATCGCCCTCATGCTGAACGCGACGGAACTCGAACACGAGGCCAAGTCCAAGCCGTACGGCCGAAACCGGGATATCTGGGTGAACGTCTGGAAGCCGTTCGCCTTCGTCAGCCACACGCTCTATATCGATCGGCCGCGCGCGTGGCTGGATGACGCGATTGGCCGCGGCGATGACGGCTCCGTCTTCGAACTCCCTCCCGCGTCCGGCGATTCCACGCCCACCGGCAACTCGCCCGAGGCAACCGCCACCCGGGGGTCGAAGACTCCCTCGGCGACCGCGACGCCCGCGCCGCCGAAGCAACTGGTGCGCACCCCTACCGCCGAAGACCGCCTGCGCATCTGGGTCGGCGGAGATTCGATGTCTAAGATCCTCGGCGAAGCGCTGGTCCGCCAGGCCACCGAAACGGGCCTGATGGACCCCATCCAGGATTCGCAGCTCTCCAGCGGCCTAACCCGGCCGGACTTCTTCGACTGGCCCGGGCACTTCAACGACCTCGTGCACCAGGCCGAGCCGAGCGAGGTCTTCGTGGTGATGTTCGGCGCGAACGATTCGCAGGGGATCAAAACGCCGGAGGGCAAGATCTTCCAGGAGGCCGGCACTGATGGGTGGAACGCCGAATACCGGCGGCGCGTGGCCGGGACCATGGACCTGCTGAAGGCGGACAACCGGCTGGTGATCTGGGTGGGTCAGCCGATCATGCGCTCCGCGGAGCTATCTGAGCGGATGGCCGCTCTCAACAGCATTTACAAGGAAGAAGCGGCAAAGCGGCCCTGGGTCCGCTACTTCGACCTCTGGCCGCTCTTCGTGACCAGTTCGGGCGCCTATGACCCCTACATCGCCGATGACGACGGCGAAGTGAAGCTGATGCGGAACCCTGACGGGGTTCACCTGGTGCGCGACGGCGGGGAAAAGGCCGCGAGGCACATCATGGAACTCATTAAGCAGGAAGCGCACATCCCCTGATCGAGAATCGCTTGCTGCTGCGATGGAATCGCAATGTCCGGTGGCCCAGCGGCAATGTCGGTAAGAAGCCTCGCGTCACTACCATCTGGCTATGAACGATCTCTTTCGCAAGTTCTCCCGGACGGCTTCCGAGCTTCTGGGTTCCCCCTGGGCCTTCGTCATCGCGATGTCGGTGGTGCTCATCTGGGCGGTGCTGGGCCCTGCCGCGAAGTACTCCGAGACGTGGCAGCTCCTTATCAACACCGGGACCACGATCGTCACGTTCCTGATGGTGTTCATCATCCAGAACACCCAGAACCACGATTCGCGGGCAATCCATCTCAAGCTGGATGAGCTGATCCGCGCCGTGGAGGCCGCTCGGGACGACCTCGTCGATATCGAAGACGCCACTGAGGCCGAGCAGAAGCGTCACCAGACGGAATTCGAGGCGATGCGCAAAGGTCCGCGCACACCCAAGGAGAAGCAGCCGGCTTAAGCGAAGCGGCGGTTCAGGTTCGACGCTGAACCCGCGGCGCTGCTGATGGCGATCACACTATCGGGGAACAGCACCGAAGCAACGTCGAGAATTTCGTGAGCTTTCGAGCGCCCGGCGATTGCGCAGGGGAAGGGCTGCCAATCGCGGGCGTCCCGTGAAACCTGCCACCCCTCGCTGTGAGACCTTACATAAACCGGCTTGTGCATGACTTCCCTCACCGCCGAAAGCATCGGCGAAAGGAACGGCACTGCGCGCGGACCTATAGGCCAAAAGAATGCTGCCAATAGGACAGATTATTGGCGGACCCGGACGGCGCAGCCGTCTAATTGCGGACCAGTTTCCGCAGCCCTCGCAAGCACATCCAGGCAGCGACGCCACTGGCGATGATCACTGGCACAGCCGAAACCGGGTCATGCGCCCGCTTGAATTCGGCGCGGCCGTCGCGAATCTCGATGAAGCCGAGTGGCGAAGCGGCCACGCCGCCACCACCACCGGAGCCCTCACCGATTTCGCCGGTCTCGCTGCCTTCCTCAATGCCGCGCCCGGATCCTCCGCCGAAACCCCAGCGCACCTTCGCAACAGGGATAACGGTGACGCCTTCGCGCTCGACCGGGTCGCCGAAGACGGCATTGGCGCCGGCCTGCAGGCCGACGCGGTTGGCCAGGCGTTCGACGAACTCGCTCCCGCGGCCGCTGGCGGCTTCCTGTGCTTCGCGCAACACCCGGCTCAAATCGTCAGGCATCCTGGTTACTCCGGTTCCCCGCTCGCTGGCCCGCTGCGGCTACTTGAAGCGGTAGGTGATTCGACCCTTGGTCAGGTCGTACGGCGAAAGCTCCACGAGCACGCGGTCGCCGGTGAGGATCTTGATGTAGTTCTTGCGGATCTTGCCGCTGATGTGGGCCAGCACAACGTGGCCGTTCGCCAGCTCTACCCGGAACTGAGCATCCGGCAGCGGCTGCGTAACAATTCCTTCGACTTCAATTGCTTCTTTCTTTGCCAAACAGGACATCCCTCAAACGCATATGGGTTTCACTTACCCTAACACAAAGCCCTCTCCCGAATCAGCTTCCGAACGTACCGCAGCCGCGTGGCTCGGGTTACGCTCTTCCAGATGCCTCGCCCGCTCGCCTCGGTGCTCACGCTC
>CAZKZR010000132.1:0-7619 GCA_964557245.1 uncultured Anaerolineaceae bacterium
GACTCCGTTCGCGCTGTCCTCGTCGCCGACGAGAATCCCATGCACCCCGACTTCACCGGCATCTACCTGGTCGGCAAGAAGGGGCAGCAATCCCTCACCATCGATTCCGGCGAGGCCATCGACCGCTACCAGTGGTTCCTTCGCGGCTACCTCGCCGCCGTCGAAAAGGAAGAGATCGCCATCGCCACCATCACTCACCACCACTCGGACCATTCCGGGAACCTGAAGTGGGCGAAGGAGTTTCTCAAGGCCGATGTCACCATCCCGGCGAACGGCCGGCCGCTGCTCAAGGGCCGCATCCCTTCGAAGGTCGACACCCTCAAAGACGGCGACGTCATCGACCTCGACGGCGGCATCCGCGTGCAAGTGCTGGCCACCCCCGGCCACAGTGTCGATTCGCTCTGCTTCTACATCGAAGAAGAGGGCGTCTTGTTCTCCGGCGATACTCTGCTCGGCAGCTCAACCACCACCGTCGGCGACCTTGCGGCCTACCGGGCGTCGCTCAAGCGCCTGAGCGAACTTCCGAACCTGAAGGTCATGTGCCCGGGCCACGGCAAGATCATCAACGACCCGCGCGAACGCCTGCAGATGTACATCAAGCACCGCGACATGCGCGAGCAGCAGATCCTCGGCGTGCTCCAGGGCGGCGGCGCCGTCAGCAGCTGGGACATCATGCTCCAGCTCTACCCGGACATCGACAAGCGCCTCCGCCGCGCGGCCGACAACAACGTCCGCTCCCACCTGAAGCAGTTGGGCGACGAAGGCCGGATCAAGGTGTACGAAGGCAAGCCCCGCCGCGCGAAAGCAGCCACCGCCGTCCAGAAGGATGTCGAGCACGCGCGTGAACGCGACCTCGCGATCAAGAAGGGCAAGAAGCTCGAAGCCGAACAGCGCCGCGCCGAGATTCGGGCCCAGGAAAACCCGCCCACCAGCGAGTGGAAAGAACCCCCGCGATACGAGCTCATCTGACCGCCATCGCGTAGGCTGTTGCAGCATTGCAACGCTCGGGCGCTGTCCGATGACACCGTGGAGCCCGCCTCCGGCCACCATTGGCTATGCGGAGGGCGTAATCGTGGATTACTGCTGGCGGCTTGATTGAGCGAAGGGTGCCCCGGGCTGCTCATCCGTGGCCCGCGGCGTTCGGTCTGACGGCCCTGGCCGGGCTCAGCGGCTGGGTGGCGCTGGTGTTGCTCGCCCGCATTGTGCCGGCGCTGTTCCCCGGCCAGGCCTTGCCGGTCACGGCCGAGCTTCCGGGCCCCCTGGAACCGCTGGGGCTCGAAAAGCCGAGCGCGGAAAGTGTCTTCAATTCGCCGATCGTGGTGCTCATGGCTGCGGTCGATGCTCGCCCCGGTCAGGTGCAGGGGCTCGCCGCGGTCAACACGGATACGATCATGCTCGCTCGCCTTGACCCGGTAGCGAAGGACGTCCGCGTGCTCAGCGTCCCGCGAGACCTTCTCATGGACGTGACCTACGCCGATGGCGAGACCGGCGCGGAGCGGATTAACAGCAGCTTCGCCCTGGCGGCGGGTAAACAGGGCGCTTCAGCCGGGATGGATAACCTGCGAAGCGACCTCGAGCGAAATCTCGATATCTCGATCGATTACTGGGTGATGGTCGATTTTCGAGGGGCCGCTGAGCTGATAGACGCGGTCGGCGGTGTTGACGTCACGATCCCCGCAGACCTCGCCATCAACGAGTGGTGGTACAGCGATGATGATGTGACTCACCGGCTGCTAAGTTTTCCCGCAGGCACGCGACACCTCGACGGCTACCACGCGGTAGCGTTCGCCAGGCTTCGGGCCCCAGATGATGACCTGCACCGCATCAAGCGGCAGCAGATCGTGCTTCAGGCGGTTACCGAAAGCGCCTTCTCCAGTGGCGCCCTGGCCGACCCGATGGGCCTGTGGAACGCCTATGGCTCGGCGTTCAAAACGAATGTCCCGCGTTCACGGTTGCCCGGCTACGCCCTGCTCGCGAAGCAAACGCGAGGCGCGCTGCAGACCTATTCGCTCGCGGATCCCGTCAACGGAGCCCCCGCGGTACAGGATGAGACGCTTCGGTCCGGGGCAGAGGTCCTGGTCGGCGTGCCCGAGGCGATCCACTACTGGCGCGACCTCGTATTCGGGCCGCTGCCCGTGGACAGCGGGTCCATCGCCAGCGCTAATCCGTAGCGAATCGGCGAGGGCCGTGACGGTGCCGGCACCGCGAAATCGGTACCATCCGCGTATGACACCTGGCCAGCCGATGGTTTTCCACTCCGCGGGAAACGTCCTTTCGGGCACCCTCACGCTCCCGGAGGGCGAGGGGCCCCATCCTGTGGTCATTCTCCTGCACGGCGCAAGCTGGGGCCTACGGAAGTTCTACGACGCCTTCGTGGAAGCCTTCCTTGAAGCCGGTGTGGGGAGTTTCGCGTTCGATCGCCGTGGTGAGGGCGAGTCGACCGGCAGTTCCGAGCAGGACATTTTCGCCTTCGCGGATGACGCCGTCGCTGCGTGGGAGACCGTCCGCGCCCGGCGCGGCGTTGATGCCAAACGCGTCGGGCTCTGGGGTTACAGCAACGGCGCGTGGGTGGCCGCGATTGCCGCCGGCCGTTTGCCCGGGGCTGCGTTTTTGCTGCTCACTGGCGCTTCCGGCGTCAGCCCCGCCGAATCCGAAGCCTATCGCCGGACGGAAGACCTGCGAGCGCAGGGGATCGCCGCGGCTACGCTCGAAGCTGTCCAACGGACCTGGACTATCGTTTTCGACTACATCGCCCACGGAACGTGGGATGCCGATTGGGACGACGAGTTGGCTGCTTTGCGCCGGCGCCTTTCGGCAGACCCGCGGTTATATGACTTGCCTATCCCGGAGATGGTCCGCGCCAACCCGGCTCTTGACTCGGTCCCCCGGTTCGAGAGTCCCATGTTCCAGGACATTCAGGGCCGGCTCGGTGGAATCAATCCCGACTTTGGATTCGACCCGATCCCTACCCTGCGCGGGGTGCGGTGCCCCATCCTTGTGGTGCTCGCCGAGCACGACCAGAACCTGCCGCCGATGGAAAGCGCTCTGCGTTTCCGGCAGCTCGGGGCGGAGCTTCCCAGCGGTCAGCTGGAGCTCCGCGTGCTGCCAACGGGCCACCAGTTCGGCGTGCCCTCCGCGTTCCCGCCGGTGCCGCCAGGACCCAGTGATTTCCTTCCCGGCTATCTCGATCTGATGGCGGAGTGGCTTGCCCGGGTGACTCGCGCCGGGGCGTAGGTCTGCGGAGCGCGCCCGTCCCGTTCGACTCTAGAGAAGGGAGGTCCATCGAAGATGGGCCAGGGACAATCTGTGGGACGGGGAACGGGTCAATGCTCAAAGGCGACAAGGTCATCCTGAAGCCCATGCGGCGTGACATGCTGGAGAAGTACGCCGAGTACCTCAACGATGTCGAGCTACTGCTCCTCGCGGGCGAGGCGGCGCCCATGCCCATGGAGTACGAACGGCTGGTCGCGCAGTTCGAAGAGCACCTGAAGCGCCCGCGCAACGAATTCCTGTGGTTCGGGATCGAAGTGCAGGGCGGCAAATTCATTGGTCAGTGCATCCTGCACCACTTCGATCACGCCGCCCGGACCTGCGAGCTGGGTATCAGCATCGGCGACGGAGACTACCGGAACCGAAAGTACGGGCGCGACGCGGTAGCGCTTTTGACGCGTTACGCGTTCCGCCTCCTGAACATCGAGAAAGTGTGGCTCACCACGCTGGCCAGCAATGAGCGCGCGCGGAAGTCATTCGAGGCTGCGGGATACGAGGAAGAAGGCCGGCTGCGCAGGCATGTCTGGCTCGATGGCAAATACGACGACCTGCTGTACATGGGCTGCTTCCGCGAGGGTTCGCGGCCGCAAGAGCCGGAGCTCGAAGAAACGCTACCCGGCGAAGAAGAGCCCGCGGCTTAGCGCTGCAACCGGGCCAGGGTGGCGGCTTTCGCGGCGGCGTACTCGGCTGCGGTCTCAGCAACGACTTCGGCTGCGCTCATGATTCGCGTGACGCTTGAAACTGTATGGCCGGCGCTCCCGCGGCCGCCCTTGATCATGCTCGCCGCCACGCCGTTCGGCGCGATGCCGACCTCGATATCGTCGAACTCGATGTCCACCAGCGTCTGCTTCCACTCCGGGGAAGCCATGCTTTCCGTGGTGGGGATGAAGCGGGTGCCCATATACGCCATGTCGTAACCCAGGACTTCGGCCGCCCAGAGGGCGACGCCGTCGCTGACGCCGCCCGCGAGGACAAGGGGGCCGTCGTAGGTGCGGCGGACCCCGCGCGCGAAGGCGAACCCGTTGGCCCAGCCGGTGTGACCGCCGGCGCCGGCGCTCAGAAGCACCAGCCCGCCCGCCCCTGCTTCGAGCGCGCGCTCTGCGTGATGCATGGACGCGACATCAGCGAGGACGCAGATGCCGGCATCGTTCAGCGGGCCGCAGATGTCCTTCGGCGAACCGACGCTGGTGATCACGAAGTCCACCTTGTGACGAATGATCGCCGCGATGTCTTCCGGGATGCGTTTATTGCCACGGATGATGATGTTCACGGAAAGCGAGCCCGCCGGTTTCCCGGCATCCCGTGCGCGCGCCCGCTGGTCCTGGATACCGGTCAACCACGAATCCAGCTCTTCGATCGACTTGCAGTTGCCAGTCGGGAATGAACCGGCAATGCCGGCCAGGCAGGCGGCGACCACCAGATCGGGGCCGGAGACACCGCTCATCGGGGCGGCGATGAGCGGCAAGGTGAGGGAATCCTGGACTTCCTGGAAAGTAGCCAACGTTGCTCCCGGGGCATGGGAAAGTGTGTGGCCCGACTTTACAGGGGCCGCCGAAGACGGGCCAAAGCCGCTCGGTCAGTCCAGCGGGTTCTTTTCTCCGGGCGGCAACCCGACTTCGAAGACGTTCAGCGTCATCGATACCAGGCCGTAGTAGCCGACCACGCCGATCAGATCGACGGTCCCGCGCTCGCCCAACGTCTCAATGGCGCGAGCGTACGTGGCATCGGATACGCGATGCGTCGCGAGGTACTCCGTGACGAAGTCGTACACCACGCGCTCGATTTCGCGGGTGAACGGCGGTTCGGCCCCCGTGCGTACGGCTTCGATGATCGCGGGGTCCAGCCCAGCCTCGAGGGCCAGCCGGGCGTGGGCCCAGAACTCGAACTGGGCTTTCCAGTGCTTTCCCGTGAGGATGATGGCGAGCTCGTTCGCATAGCCCGGCAGGCTTGAGCCGTAGCGGCAGTACGCGCCGAGCCTCTGCGCGGTATCCGCAAGGCCGGGCGCCCGCAACCACGCCTCGAATGGCCCGCGCAGGCCGCCGCGAGGTCCATTGCGGATGGCGTCGGCCACCTCTCGCTGTTCATCGGAAAGTGCGTCCAGGTCCAGGGGTGCCAGTCGTGCCACAGGTGTTCCTCCAGGTCGTGCGCCATTGTGGCGGCTGCCGGATTCGTTGACATCCCCCGGTGCTCCGCTACGATCGCTGCTACCCTTACGCAAGGAATCGCGGCCGGTGGGTGTTCGCAACCGCCGGCTGTTCAACGTTCGCCTTTATGACGCATGAAGTAGCCCGCCGCCTCGCCATCAGTGTTCAGCCGGTTCCGAAGCAGGACGCCGAAGCGCGCAAACGCAATTTCGATGAGACGTACATCGGGTTTGATCTCAATGCCGCGCGCATCGAAGCCTCCCGCTGCATCCAGTGCCCGTCAGCGCCGTGCCAGGAAGCCTGCCCCGTTTCGAACGACATCCCCGGGGCGTTCGCCTTCCTGGAGATTGGCGACGTCCTGGGCGCAGCGAACAAGTTCCGTGAAACCAGCAACCTCCCGGAGATGTGCGGCCGCCTTTGCCCTCAGGAGAAGCTCTGCGAGGGCGCTTGCGTGGTCGGCTTCGCCATCCGTCCCGGCGGCCAGAAGGAGCCCCCGGTCACCATCGGCAAGCTCGAGGCCTTCTGCACGGACTACCAACGGCAGTCCCTGAACGGGTATCCCATGCCCCGCTACCTCCCGGAGCCTACTGGAAGGAACGTCGCGATCATCGGTTCCGGTCCCGCCGGGCTGGCCGTTGGCGAGCAGCTCGCCATGGAGGGCCACGGCGTCACCATCTACGAGTTCTGGCCGGAGCCCGGTGGCGTGCTGGTCTACGGCATCCCGAACTTCAAGATGCGCAAGAACATCGTCGATGAGTACATCGCCCACCTTGAAGCGCTGGGCGTGAAGTTCGTTTGCAACACCTACGTTGGCCGCGACGTGACCATCGACGACATGCTGGCCGGGGAGTTCGACGCTGTGTTCCTCGGAACTGGAGCCGGTGTCGGCAACCAGATGGAGATCGAGGGTGAAACGCTCCAGGGCGTTTACTCCGCGACTGAATTCCTCGTGCGCGGGAATCTGACCGCCGAGCAACTTCCGGAACAATACCGCGAACCGCTCCCGCAGCTGCAAAACGTCGTCGTCATCGGAGGCGGCGATACCTCCATGGACTGCGTCCGCACCGCGATTCGGCTTGGCGCGCAAAACGTGAGCTGCGTCTATCGACGAACCGAGGCTGAGATGCTCGGCCGCGGCGAAGAGCGCAAGAACGCCCGCGAAGAAGGCGTGAACTTCGAGATGCTCACCCTCCCCACGCGGATCATCGGCGATGATTCGGGCAAGGTGGTTTCGGTGGAGTGCCAGCGAATGGAACTCGGCGAACCCGACGAATCGGGACGCCGCCGGCCGATCCCCGTGAAGGGCAGCGAGTTCCTCATCCCGGCCGATGCTGTGGCGATTGCCATCGGCTACGGCGCTGACCCGCTGGTCCCACAGACAACCTCCGGGCTGCGTTCCGACCGCAAGGCATTGATCCAGATCGACCGCGGCGGGCGCACGAGCCGTCCTGGCGTCTTCGCCGGAGGCGACAACGTCAACGGCGCCGACCTGGTGGTTACCGCCCTCGCTGACGGCCGCCGCGCCGCCGAGGCGATTTCAGACTATCTCCGCACCCTGCCGCCAAAGCGGCGCTGACCGCCGCTCTGCGGCCCGGCTCACGCCGGCAGGCAGAGATTACGTACGGTTTACAAACAAACTCTGTCCTTGCGTGCCCAAACGTTCGACCTTCTATGTAGAACGCCAGGGGACCCTCCGTGAACAAACCGCCGATGCTCAACGCATTCCACTTTCCTTCGTCCGATCAGGGCGAATTGGGCTCGGTGGAATCTCCGCTCCTCTTGCGTCTTCTGAGGCCGCTGACCTTCACACTCTGGCTCATCATCTTCTGCATCGAGGCGCAGACGGTTATTTCCACGGGCGGGAACAGCAACTTCCTCGTGATCGTGCTCTCCACGGCTCTGTTCGCCGGGATTCACGCGCAATTCTGGTATGAACAGTCGGAACGGGGCCGTAGCTTCCATCGCGCGCTCGACCGAATGCGCGGCCGGATCTACGAAGACGAAAGCACCGGCCTGCCCAACAGCCGCCACTTCGTCTTCGAACTGCGCCGGCAGATGATGCGGTCGGTCCGCAACGGCCGCGGATTCAGCCTTGTTCTCACGGACTTCGGCGAATACGACAAGGTGAAGCCGAACGACGAGCGGTTCCTGCCCGCCATCTCCCGCGCGATGCGGCACGCCGTTGGCGAGGGTGACTTCGTCGCC
>CAZKZR010000133.1:0-4225 GCA_964557245.1 uncultured Anaerolineaceae bacterium
CCGCGCACGCGGTTGCGTTCTTCCAACTCAGACTCCTGTCGTATCAGCGTACCGGGCGCCTCCACCATGCTCGATGTGACGAGGATGGGGAGGTTGTAGACCGATGCCAGTTCCACCGCCCGGTTGTGCATCACCGTCGACCCCTGGGTGGCGAGCTCCAGCATCTCCTCGTAGGTGATGTCCTTCAGCTTCCGCGCCGTCGGCACCATGCGCGGGTCGGCGGTGTAGACGCCTTCCACATCTTTGCAGTTCTCACAGCGGGCAGCGCCCAGCGCCACGGCGAGGGCCACCGCGGTCGTATCGCTGGCGCCGCGGCCAAGCGTCAGGATCTCCTGGTCTTCGTTGACTCCCCAGTAGCCCGCCACCACTGGCACGCGCCCCGCGTCGAGCTCGGCCCGGACGCGGTCCGCCTCCACCCGGGAGATCCGGCCCTGGTAATGCCGGCCCTGGGCGATGATCCCCGCTTGCTGGCCGGTCAGCCCAACCGCTTCCTGCCCCAGAGTCTTCAGCGCCATCGCCACCAGCGCCACCGAGACCTGCTCCCCCGTGGAGAGCAACATGTCCAGTTCCCTGGGGTCCGGGTCAGGCGCCACCTGGAGCGCGAGGTCGATCAGGTCATCCGTGGAGTTCCCCATCGCCGAAACGACGACGATGACCTGGTCTCCCTGGTTGATGCGTTTCATTACCCGCCCGGCCACATGCCGGATACGGTCTGCGTCGGCGACGGACGTGCCGCCGTATTTCTGGACTACGAGCATGAACGAAAGGGTACGAGGAGTCAGCCGAAGAGGCGACAGAATCTGCAACGCTTTCGCAATGCTCGTATCGGAGTGATTTGCGCGGGCTGCCGCCGTTGGCCGGTACGGTTTGGGAATCACGTTCAGGAGCCCCGAACCATGGCTACCGCCACCATGACCCCTGCCAAAGTCGAACGCCCGCTCGATGACAAGAAGAGCGTCCGTGCCGAAATCATCAAGAATCTCAACTCGTCGCTCGCCACCAACCTGGACCTCTATATGGTGGCGAAGCAGGCGCACTGGAACGTAAAAGGCCCGAACTTCCAGGGACTGCACGCCCTCTTCGACCTGATCTCGGACGCGGCCCGCGAATACGCCGACCTCGTGGCCGAGCGCGCGGTTGCCCTCGGCGGCATGGCCGAAGGCACACGCGAGGACGTCACCGCGAACAGCGCGCTGCCCAAGTTCCCGAACAAGGAACGCACCTGGCAGCCGCTGGTGAAGGAAGTCCACGATCGCGTGCTCGCCGCCGCCGACCAGGCCCGCGAGTTCGGCGATGGGTTGGAAGACGACATCGCGACCCAGGACATCTACGTCGAAATCATCCGCGGCCTCGATAAGTGGGCCTGGATGCTGGAAGCACACCTGGGCTAACCGCGTCTCAATCGCGCCTCCGGGTGGCGGTGGCTACGATGCGTTCCCATGCCACCGCAAGGCGCCAGCGCTCCGAGCATCCGCTCGCTCGGCCTCTCCGTGTACGTGCCGACCTTTCTCTTCGCGGTCGGGCAAGGCGCCGTCATCCCCATCGTGGCGCTTGCCGCACGAGACCAGGGCGCCTCACTCGCCATTGCCGGGCTGATCGTCGCGCTTCGCGGCATCGGCATCCTCGCCTTTGATGTGCCGGCCGGATGGCTCGTCAGCAAATTCGGCGAGCAGCGCGCGATGGTGCTCGGCACGGTGCTCGTCATCGTCGCCCTTCTCGGGTCCGCCTTCAGTCCCGGCATCTATGCCTTCGCGGGTTTCACCTTCCTCATGGGCTGCGGCTGGGCGGTCTGGCTGCTTGCGCGCCTGAGCTATGTGACTGACGTGATGCCGGCGAACCTGCGCGGCCGGGCGCTCTCCACCCTCGGCGGCGTGAACCGCGTGGGCAATTTCGTGGGGCCGTTCATCGGCGCGGCCGCGGGCGCCCTCGTCGGCCTCGAAGGCGCCTACTTCGTCCACCTGACAACGGCGCTGCTCGCCTGCGGCCTGCTCATCGTCCTGATCCGTGGCGAGTCCGCCGCCCCGGTCCTGGAACACGAACACGTCAACTTCACGAAGGTCGTCCGCGAACACTCCCGCACCTTCCTCACCGCCGGCGTCGGCGTTACCGCCATCGGCGCCCTGCGCGCCACCCGGCAGGGTGTGCTGCCGCTCTGGGGTGACCACGTCGGCCTGGATGAAAGCACGATCAGCCTGATCTTCGGCATTTCCATGGGCATGGAAATGCTCCTCTTCTATCCCGCCGGGAGCGTCATGGATAGGTGGGGCCGGAAAGCCGTCGCCCTGCCCTGCATCGGCATCATGGCGATCGGCATGCTCGTGTTGCCGCTCTCCACCGGGTTCGTCTCGATGGTCCTGGTTGGGCTGATCATCGGGTTCGGCAACGGCCTCGGCAGCGGCATCGTCATGACCCTCGGCGCCGATTTCTCACCGGTCTCCGGCCGTGCCCAGTTTCTCGGGGCCTGGCGCGTCTGCGGCGACCTCGGCACCGCGGGCGGGCCACTCCTCGTGGCTGGAGTCACCGGCCTTGCCACCCTCGCTGTCGCCTCGCTCACGATGGGCGTCATTGGCCTCGCGGGCGCAGCACTGATGCTCTTCGTCATGCCCGAAACCCTGCATCGCGCCGCCCCTGACGCGGTCCCCCTTGGCGAAGCCGAAGCGGCCGACGTCTGACCGCGGCTCACCGCCACTCGAAATCGATCATCAGCGAGACCGGTCCATAGATACCGCCCGCGGGCTGCATGACGGGCGGTTCGATCACGCGCACGTCGCGGATGGTCCGCGTCAGCGCCACCAGCGAGGCTCGCATCTCCTCCCGCGCGAGGCTCGCTCCCAGGCAGAAGTGCGCGCCGTGCCCGAAGGTCATCGCCTGCCCGGCATATTCGCGTTCCGGCTTGAATTCGGCCGCATCGGCTCCCCAGAACGACTCATCGCGGTTCGCCGACCAGATGCTGCACGCCGCCACCTGACTCCTCGGGAACGTGTGCTCCCGGTAGGCGAACGTCTCGCGCACCTCGCGCACGGGCCCGGGGGCCGGCGACTCCAGCCGCAGCACCTCTTCAACCACCGCGGCGGCCAGTCCCGGGTCGGCGGCAACCGCTTCCCATGCGTTCGGGTGATCCGCGAGGAGGAGGACCATGCTGCCGAGTCCGTTCCGGGTCGTGTCGTTCCCGGCGAAGATGAGGTCCACCAGCAACTGCTCGATAGTAGCACTGTCGGCCCGCTCTTCCGGGTCGTTGGCGATTCGCGAAACCAGGTCGTCCGCGGGCTCGGCCCGGCGCCGGAGGACCAACTCGCGGCAGTAAGCGCGGAGGGCCCGGTCGGCGGAAAGCACACGCTCGGAATCGGCGCCGGACATGCGTCGCAGGTCTTCCGGCGAAGCCTGCACTTCCAGGGTGTCGATCCACGCGATGAAGCGCTGATGGTCTTCGCCGGGGATGCCGGTTAGTGCGCAAAGACCGCGGGCCGGCAGCTGCCGCGCGAAGCTCCGCATGAAATCGCCCCCCGGTGTCAGCTCCCGGGCCAGTTCGGCCGCGGTGGCTTCAAGGAACGGCGCCAGCGCCGCCACCGAGCGGGGCGTGAAATTGCGCCCGACGAGCGAGCGCAGCCGGTGATGCTCCTCGCCGTCCTGGTTGATCAGCGCGCGGTGGTTGGATTCGGTCATGGCCGCGATGTGTTCCGGGGTCAGCTCCGGGTTCTCGCGCATGACGCTTTCGAAGTAGTTTCCGAGCACCGCGCCGAGGTTGCGGTCGTCGGCGAGCAGCTCGCGCACAGCGTGGTACTCCAGCACTTCAGGGAAGCCGTCCGCGGTTTCGAACGGCGCCCACCAGCCGCGCTGCCGCCCTTCGGCCAGGCACCCGTTGTGGTCGGCGAGAAAGTGGGCATAGGAGAGCGGTCGCGGTGTATCGTGTTCAGTCACAGTAGGAGTTTCTCTCTTGGAAATTATCTCATGTTGTGAGATGATCGCATCGTAAGGACGAAATCAGCCATGTCAACCCCTTCCCAGCCGCCTCTCCGCCTCGCCCAGCTCCGCTTCGACATCGCATCGGACCGTTACGCCGATGCCGTCTGCGATTCCCTCGCCATCAACCGCAGCGACCTGCGCTGCCTCCGCGCGCTCTCGCTCGAAGGCCCGCTCACCGCCGGTGCGCTCTCCGAGAATTGCGGGCTCACTACCGGCGCGGTTACCGGCATCCTCGACCGCATCGAGCGCCTGGGACTTATCC
>CAZKZR010000133.1:4235-7612 GCA_964557245.1 uncultured Anaerolineaceae bacterium
GACCCGTTTGACCGGCGCAAAGTGGTCGCCCAGTTGCATCCCGCGAAAAAGGCAATGCTCGAAGCGCTCCTCCTCCCCGGTTCTCCTCCGGAAGGTGGCGAATCGCTCGCGCTATTGCTTGATGCCCGCGCCGAAATGCTGGACGCGGCGACCGAACAGGTCCGCGCCGGCGCGCCGCAAGCCGATTCGCTCGCTGAATCGGACGGTTTCCTCTGGGCGTCGCTCGCGGGGCGCGAGCTGGGCACGTTCGAGGTCATCGGCGGCGCGATGCGCGTCGATGTCGATTCCGCGGCGCCCGAGAACGAACTGTTCCGCGCCACCCTCGATGGCAAGTCGCTGCGCATGTCC
The DNA here is from genome assembly GCA_964557245.1 of uncultured Anaerolineaceae bacterium. Lineage (GTDB taxonomy): Bacteria > Chloroflexota > Dehalococcoidia > Tepidiformales > Tepidiformaceae > Amarobacter. The sequence continues at coordinate 4,584 of CAZKZR010000133.1, forward strand.
GAACGCGACGGACACGTCCGCCTGGAGCATCGCAGCCGCTGGACGCGCGGCCGCCCCGAGGCTGTGGTCCACCTCAATCCCGCAATCTCCTGGGCTATCCGCATGAGCGGCGGCGCGAACGACGCGAACTTCCGCGTTTCCCGTCTCGCCCTCCGCGACATCGAGATCAAGGGAGGCTCGAGCCGCGTCCTCCTCGATGTCGGCGAACTGCCGGACCGTGTCCCCGCGAAAATCATCGGCGGCGCGAACAAGCTCAGTATCGAACGCCACGCGGCGACCGCCATAACGGTAGCTGCGCGGGGCATGGCCACCATCGATTGCGATGGCGAGCACCACCGCATCATGGGCAACGGCTCCTGGCAGTCCGGCGGCGGCCCAGGCGGCCTCGATTTCATCGTCAAAGGCGGCGCCAACGTCATCCGAATCGAGGGCGCCGCGAGCTTCTAACCAGTCAGAGGCGGCCGGGAGCGGCGACAAATGTACCCCGAGGCACTCCCTTGCCGCAGTCCCGGATTCAAGTGGTCCACCCGGCGTCCCAGCAGCACACATGCGTAGCTGATGTTTACCCCACCCGCACGGCCAGTTCGGCCGCCTCGAGCATCTGCTGCTCGATCGGTTCCAGCCCGAGCCCCGTGAGCACCAGCGCAGTCGAAACGCGTTCGACCGCGCCCCATTCCCATATCGCGACCTCGTCCAGCCCTGTCATCGCGGCGAGGCGACGAGAACGCTCGTGCGGGTCTCCCGTCATCAGTTCCAGCGGGTCTTCGCGCATGATCACGCCGAGGTCATACTCCGGCTCCGCGAGCAGGCCGTCGGGGTCAACGAGCTTGAAGCCGTCACCTGACTGGAGCGCGTTCCACTGGTGGACGTCGCCGTGGACGAGGACAGCGCGCTCTTCGTCGTAGGCGGCGATGCGACGCTCCGCACACTCGATCGCGTATGCCACAGCGCGTTCCGAACAGGGCCGTCCGAGCTCCTCCCACGCTCTCGGCATGTACTCGATGAGCCAGCGACCCTTGTCTACGCCGGTCGGAAGTCCCGACCCAAGAGCTGGCCGCCAGATGCGCTGCGCCAGTCGGCAAAGAATTTGCTGCCGGTGGTCGGCCAGGAAGTTGAGCGTCGAAAGCGAAGGCCCGAGCCGTTCGAGAAGCAACGCGCGGCGAGCGGCGTCCGCGTTGAACAGCCTGGCGCAGCCATCGCCGTCCGCAAGGCGAAGGACCGTGATTTCGTTCCGAGCGTCGTCAGTAGGACGCGGGACCAGCAGCTTCAGGACGGCGGGAGTCCCATCGTCCATCGTGACTTCGGCGACTAAGGCCTCGGTCCCGCCGGTCAGCGACTCCCCGGTGGTGAACCCCCAGTCGCACTCGAGCGCAGCGACGATCTCGGGCAGGTCATCGAGCCAGGCGGCAGCGCCGGCGTAGATGGCCTTGGCGCGGACAGCGGCGGCGACTACGAGTTCGGGCATCCGCTGGGGCCTCTACGGCTCGCGCGTGAATGGCGCTGTGACACCGGGCGCCACCTGGACTTCGAACGCATTTAGCGTCATCGAAACGAGGGTGTAGTAGCCGATGACGGCCATGATCTCCATCACCCCTCGCTCGCCGAACGTCTCCACCCCGCGCCGGTAGAGTTCAATCGGCAGCCGATGTTCGGTTTGCATCGTCGTGCAGAGGTCATACACCAGCATGTCTTCGGGTCGGCCGTTCGGCCGCCTTCCAGCGAGGACATCATCCAACACAGACTGCGCGACCCCGTATTCCACCGCTCGCGGCGCGTGCGCTGTCCATTCGACGTTCGCTTCCCAGAACTTCCCGCAAATGGAGATGGCGAGTTCCACCAGGCCGCGGTCGACAGGTGTGCGCTCCCACAGCATGGCGCCGAGGCCCCGTACCCGGTGAGAAAGTTCTGGGTTCAGGAGCCACGGGTCGAAAGGTCCGCCGAGCGAACCATCCGGCTGCGGCTTGCGGGAGCGAAGGAAAGAGTCGTACTCCTTGCGCTCTTCGTCCGTGAAGGTCTCGGGGTTGCGGATGGTCTGGCGGGTCATGGCGAGCCTCGTGTGGAAGTGCGGCGATTGTAGGCCCTGCAACATCCCCCGCTCACTCCTCCTCCCGGATTCGTGCCCACTCCGCTTCGACGTCGTCAGCGCCGAGGCGGGCCGCGGCTGAGCGCCGGGAGCTGATCCCGGCTTCGACCAGCGAACGTTCGTCCGCCACCTGGCGCGAGCGGTCGATGGGCAGGATTGGGCCCCATTGCATCACCGGCCGGAGCCCTTTGATATCCAGTCCCCCAAAGCGCGCCATGAGCTGCAGAGCCATCGCGGCGCGACGTTCGTAGACGGCGGTGCGGATGCGCTGCTTGCGCAACACTTTGCGGGCGATGGGGTCGAGTTCCGTATTCAGCGCTATACCGGAAAGGCCCTGCGGGTTGTGCCCGAACGCGGTCCGCGGCGATTCGCCGAGGTCGTGCATCGCACGGTAGACGAGGTCGATATAGTCGTTGTGCAGGGCGACCCCGCCGCCTTTGAGCAGGTCCAGCAGGTACGCCTTCGCGTTTTCCGGTACCTCCCAGACGGCACCGGGCTCCACCGCGATGTCCTGCGAACCAGTGACGCCTTCGAGCACGGCGATCGGGTTGCCGGAGAGCTCCAGGATCTGGCTCAGCTGGCTGAAGGCGCGGTTCAACTCGCGGTTCGATTCCACCAGCGGCGGGATATCGCTCGAGCCCCAGTGCTGCTTCGGTTCGCGCACGTTGGGGAACAGCACGAATGGGATGAAGCCGTAGGGATTCGGCTCGCTGAGCACTAACTCGGTGCCACGCCAGAGTTCGAAGACGTCCGCGGTCCAATGCTCCGTGATGACCTCATCCTGGTTCCCGGCGCCGCCGGCCGTCCCGTTCGGGCGGTACTGGCTGGCGATCGCGGTCACACGGGAAGGGTCGTCCGGCTCCCTCCAGGCGAAGATCCCCTGGACATCCGGCGCGGTGATTCGAACGCCACGGGCCTCGCCGTCCCAGGTCAGCTTGTAGCAAGC
>CAZKZR010000134.1:0-7604 GCA_964557245.1 uncultured Anaerolineaceae bacterium
AGCCTCGGCGCAGAGTTCGCTGCAGAAGTTGCTGTTGTTGTGCACGATTGGCGCGTTTTCGCAGCTACAGAGGTTGTGGGCGCACTGCTGGTCGGTATCGGATTCGGCGCCGTGCGCAGCTGCGGGTGAAGGCTGAGCGGTTTCGGTTTGCGGCGTGGTCATCGGGGTACTCCTTTGCTGGCGGCGGGCTCCCTAACGCGAAACAGCAACCGGTTCGCACTGTGGGCGCTGGTTCACGGCCTTGGTCACCACGTTTCCGTCCTCGTCTTCGACGATGACGTCATGAGCCTGGAATGTCCGCTGCATCAGGAAGCCTGCGGCGGCGGTGCAAAACTCGTCGAACGCCTGCTTATCGCTCCGGTCGCGGTCGAGCTGAATCGTGGCGGCGAAGCCGTCGATGGTGACGTCGCCAACGTCATCCACCCAATCCTCTTCGCCGAATTCGACGCGCAGGTGGGCGTGGAGGAGTTCGCTCGGAGAGCCTGCCACCGGCGTTTGTCCCGGCGCCGTCTCAGAAGGACGGGGTGTCGCCCCGGGGTTGTCGCTCTCACGGCAGGCGACCCCGAAGAGGCAGAGGGAAAGCACGACGCAAACAATCAAAAGCCGCATGGCTTTAGCCTGAAGCCCGCGGCTTGCACGGCGGTTAACGCCCACGACGGCGGCGTTGTGAAGTCGTGGCAGTGCTGGAGGTCAGCGGCTCGGCGTGGCGCCCCAGCGCCAGAGCGCGTCGACGGGCATGGCCCACAGTCGGTCGCCGAAGGGCAGCGTCTGCTCGCCGGTGTAGAGCAGGATTCCCCGGACGAAACGGTCGCCGAACTGGTCGCGCATGAATTCCAGCCCGCGGAAGTCGCGCTTGTCGGCCTGTGCGGCCGAACGGACTTCGATCCCGGCGAGCCGGCCGTCGCTCGCTTCCAGCACGATATCCACGTCGATTCCGCCGTGGGTGCGCAGGTAGTAGAGCGTGGCCAGCGTTTCGGACCAGCCGAGCTGTTTGCGAATCTCCATTTCGGCGAACGTTTCCAGGATCGGGCCGAGGAGCTGGCGTTCGAGGATGAGCCGCTGGGCCGTGACGTTCTGAAGAAAGGCGAGCACGCCGCTATCCAGGAGCGTCAACCGTTCCGTCTTCATAAGCCGCTGCCCGAGGCGCTGCGACCAACCGGGAAGGGCCTGCACGACGTAGGAGGCTTGGAGCAGCGCCAGGTAGCGCTTCATGCTCGTCGGCGGGATATCGACATCGCGGGCGAGGCGGGCGACATTCGCCAAACCGGTGGCCTGGGCTGCGACAAGGGAGAGGATGCGCGGCAGCTCCGCCAGGGCATCGATATTGGCGATGTCCTGGACGTGCCGTTGCAGCACTGTGGTGGTGTACGAGCGGAACCAGGCCCGGGTGCGGTTCGCGTTGGAGCGCTGGACCACCTCGGGGAAGCCGCCTTCGAGGACGCGCGAAATCAGTTCCTGCTGGGAGAGCCGGGACGGTCCCAACACCGGCGGCGCTGGATCGAACACGGCGTCGATGAAGCCTTCGCGCATGCTCGAGAGTTCGCCCTGGGAAAGCGGCCAGAGCGTGAGCAGCTCCATCCGTCCGGCGAGCGATTCAGAGAGCGATGGGAGCGCCATGATGTTGGCTGAGCCCGTGAGCACGAAGCTGCCAGGTTGCCGGTCGCGGTCGACTACGAACTTGATTGCCCGGAAGAGTTCGGGGGCGAGCTGAACCTCGTCAAGGATGGCCGGCCGAGGGAGTGATGCGAGGAATCCCTGGGGGTCGCTCCTCGCGGATGAGAGCGTGCCGGCGTCATCGAAGGTGTAGTAGTTGCCGTGGACCATCGACTGGACAAGGGTGGACTTGCCAGTCTGCCGGGCGCCTGAAACGAGGACGACCGGGGTATCGGTCAGAGCCGCTTCGAGGGCCGGGGCGAGATTGCGGCGGAACATGGAGCGAGCTTACGCGCATCGATGATAATCCGCCACTCATCGCCTGATAATCGGCCACGACTCAGAAGGAATGCAGTCCGTAGGCGATCTTGCGAGCGTCGAGCCATTCTGCGATTGCCGTGCGCGTCTTGGTTACGCCCGCGAAGACGTGCTGCATGAGGTAGAGCAGGACCTTGTCCTTGTCGGCGGCCGCAACAGAGAGGAAGTACTCGTACTCGTCGTCGCCGAACGCCCGCATCGGGGCCCCGCCGAGATCCTGGCCGGCCATGATGAAGTCGCCGGTCTCCGGCGAGATGTGGACTTCCACGAAGACTTTCGTGTCGCCCAGTTCGGTATCCACCAGTGTCACCACAAGGTTGTTGTCGATACGTCACCTCCTGCCCAAATTCTCGGGTCGAGCAGCGACATCGGATGTCGTCGGCGCGGCCTGTTGCTACACCGAGGGCAGGAGCGCCCGCGGCAGGACGAGGTGCTGCTCGCCGATTTCATTGTGGTCTTCGAACACCCAGAGAGCGCTGAGCACTCCCGACGCAAACGCCCAGAGCATGATCCGTTGGCGGTCCAGGCCGAGCACTTCGGCCATCTGCGAAATGCGCCGATGAGCCAGCTTGGCCGTGTCGGGTTCAACGTTCGTCTTGTTGCGAAGGAACGCAGCCGGCTCATACGCCGGTTCGCCCGCGAGGCCCTTCGGGTCGATGACGAGCCACGGCTCGCGCTGGGCGCTGAGGATGTTCCAGTGGTGCAGGTCCCCGTGGAGCAGCACCGGCGCGTCCTGGCTCTGGCAGAGTTCGAAGTAGAGCCGCTCGGCGGGATTGAAGAGTTCGGGCGGGAACCCGCCGCACCCGCCGTTGTTCGTCGCCCGCACGCGCCGGAAAGCGGCGCCCCAACGTTCCACGGTAGGGAACGGATGTGATTCCGGGAGTGGCCGGAACAACTGGCGCATTGCCTTCGCGCCGATCTCGGTTGCGGCCACGTCATCGGCCACGTCCGCCAACGTGGTTCCCGGCCTAAGGCGTTCGAGCAGGAGCGCTACGGCCTTCTGGTCGGCGCGGAGCAACTTCGCCGCGCCGGCGCCGGCGTAGAGCTCCATCGCCACGCACTCGCTCGCGTACTCCTTGTCCGGCGGTGCGAGCTTGAGCACGGCCTCGGTCCCATCCCGGAGGCGAACCGGCGCGACCCAGGCGTATCCGACGTACGGAAACGTCTCTCCCAGTTCCACCACGTCCCACTCCTCCCTGAAGCGTTCGAGGAGGGCGGGAAACGCGGCGATCCAGGCGCGGCCGACATCGCCGTAGACATCGATGAACTTCTGAGCGAGTTCGGGCTGGATCTCAGTCACAGGTGGTCACGCTCGAGGGACAGCGGCTTCTGCACCGTGCATTTACCTCGCTGCCCAGCAGGTCGCGGCTTCCGAGGAATCTCTCAGGTTTGTCCAATTTGTCTCCAATGTGCTCGGAACACTGTGTGAGTGTGCACTTCATCACAGTTTCCGACTTTCGGGTGAGCCCATGTCACCCGGGGGTCGGGAGTAGCGATGTAAGAGCGTACCTACTATTCCGTCATACAGGGACAAGGCCCCGGGAAAAGCCCGGAGCCGCCAAGGAGGCACATGAAATGGAAGCGACTATTCACGAAATCACCGCCCGCGCAGAGCACGCCCACCACTGGCTGATCGAAGAGGCCTCGGGCCCCGTGAGCCAGGGCCGCTGCAAGCGCTGTGGCGTCACGAAGGAATTTAAGAACTGGCTTGCTGATACGGACTTCATCACGAACGAAGAACACCGCATCGCAGCGTAGTACCCCCAACGAGCGGCAACTACCTCTTTCCAGCGAGGCACGGATTTCCCCCTCTCTTCCGTGCCTCGCTTTTTCGTGTCCAGAAGGGATCGGTTCTTGCCGAATCCGCCGGAGCGTTGCATGCTCCCCGCCGTCTGGGAGTCGAAACGCGAATGAAGACTATTTTGATTACGGGGACCAGTTCGGGCATAGGATTGGCCACGACGGTCGAACTGGCTCGACGTGGCGAGCGTGTTTTCGCATCGATGAGAGACCTTTCGAGAGCGGACGCATTGAAAGATGCGCTGGCGGAGGCCGGGGCCGAAGCGACGTTGCTTCAACTCGATGTGGCTGATGACGACTCCGTCCGCCGAGGCATCGCGGACGTTCTGATGCAAACCTCCGCGATTGACGTCCTGGTGAATAACGCCGGCGTCACAGTCACTGGACCGCTCGAACGAATGTCGGAAAACGACATCGCGCGCATCTTTGACACGAACGTCTTCGGACCTATGCGCGCCATTCGGGCGGTTCTCCCCGGGATGCGTTCCGCGCGCCGAGGGCGGATCATTAACGTCTCGTCAGTGGCGGCGCACCCGCGCTTCGGAATCCGGTTTTGGTCCGTTTACGGAGCTTCCAAAGCGGCTCTTAGCGCTCTGAGCCTGGAACTCGTCAAGGAAGTGGCTCCGTTCGGCGTGGAGATGGTTCTGCTCGAGGCCGGGGTCAGCGGGCGGACCCCGGTTTGGGATGGGGTTCACCTGAGCGCCAAGACCTTTGGAGACACCGGTCCCGGATACGAACTCGCCGGGCCCATCGCGGCCGCCCAGGTGGAAGCTGCAACAAGTGGCCCGGACTCGCTCTGGAAAACGGCGTCGATGATCGCGGACGCCTGTACAGCCGAAGCACCCGGGATCCGATTTCCCGCCGCGCTGCAGGCGCCCCTTGAGGCAGTCGATCAAATCTCCGACGACGACTTTTCGCGGCTCGCGCGTGGCGATACGGACCCTGCGCTATACGAAGGCCGAGGCGGCTTCTGGGCGCTACAAAAGACGCTCCTGGTCCGGTGAACGGCGCGCCGACCGGCTACCACAACCTCACCGTGCGCCTGTTCGTGGAGGATCCAGCGGCCGAGGTAGCGTTCCTTCGGGCTGCATTCGGCGCCCGTGGAGAGCAGCCCCCGGACCGGCCCGCCGAGCTGACCATCGGCGATTCCCTCTTACTGGTGAGCGGCACCGAAGTTCGCGAAGCGACCCGGTCCTTCCTCTACCTGTATCTGCCGGACGTGGATGCGGCCTACGCCCGCGCCCTGCAAGCCGGCGCCGTCTCGCTCGAAGAGCCGCGCGATGTGCCGTACGGCGATCGGCGGGCGATGGTTGAGGACGCGTTTGGCAACGCCTGGCAAATCGCGACGATGCTCACGCCGCGCTGACGTCCCGCAGGTATTTGGGGCCGTGCCATACTCGATCAATGGCAGTGCAACGAATAGACAACACGGCGATCGTTTTCGAGGACCTGGACGCGGCGGTCGCGTTTTTCACGGAACTCGGCCTCGAATTGGAAGGCAGGCAGTTCGTCGAAGGCCAGGTGGTCGACGATTGCGTAGGGATGTCCAACGTCCGTACCGAAATCGCGATGATGCGCGCACCCGGGGGCGCCGGGGCCCGGCTGGAGTTAACGCGGTACGACCGGCCCGAGGCGATCCCGGCCCCTCCGCCGGCGCCGAACAGTGTTGGGTTTCACCGTGTGATGTTCGCCGTGGATGACCTGAACGAAGTCCTCGGACGCTTGCAGAAGCTTGGCGCCGAACTCATCGGAAAAGTGGGCCAGTACGAAGACACCTTCCGGCTCTGCTACCTGCGTGGGCCGGAAGGGATCGTCGTGGCGCTGGCCCAAGAGTTGCATTGAGCCGAAGCGGCGCCTAGAACGCCCGGCTCGCGGCGAGGCCGGCCCACGCCCCTGCCAGGACGATGGCGATGCCCGGCCAGACTTCGAAAGCGAACCGGCGGCCTCCGGCCGTCCAGGCGAGAACTGCCTTGGTGATTGAGTTGGTCGTGAAACCGGCGAGGATCGGCAAAGCCGCGTCCGCCGGCTCTACTCTTCCGCTGGCTACCAACGAAGCGACGGAAATCGCCGCGGAATGCGTATCGGCGAATCCCGCTGCGCCGGCCGAGATGGCCAGTCCCGCCTCGCCGAGCCATTCGTTGAGCGCGGCGGAGGCGAACAGAATGCCGCCGACAGTGGCGGCGAAGATGACGGCTGTTTTCGGTTCAAACGCCCGACCGGGAGGGGCGTGGTGGTCGCCATCGTCCCGCAGTGCCCGGAGGCCAAAGACCAGCCCGTAACCAGCTGCCAGCACGCCACCCACGAGCATGGGCGGCCAGATTTCACCGAGCGTTTCCCGGCTCGTCGCCCCGACGACGACCACCATCTGCAAGACCGTCGCCAGCGTCGACAATACCGCTGCCGCCACAGCCGGGCGCAGGATCTCGGGTGACTTTCGCGCCCGTGAGCCCATCGCCCCAATGGTGGCGGCGCTGGAAACGAAGCCGGATGCCAGCCCGGCAAGCGGAAGGCCGAGCCGGGGCCCGAACAGGCGCAGGGCCATGTATCCCGCGGCCCCGATGGCCATGACGAGCACGACCAGCCGCCAGATGCTGAACGGGTTGAAGGCGTCGAACGGCCCGATCTCACGGTCCGGGACCAGGGGAAGGACGACGAGAGCGGCTGCTCCGAGCAGGAGGCCGTCGTGGATCTCCTGTTCGGTAAGTGCCTCGGAGACCAGGCGGCGGAGCGAATCCCGCGCCGCGAGGAGAATGGCGACGGTGACGCCAAAGCCCGCCGCGAGTTGCGGTTCGCGTTGCGCCAGAGCGCCGAGCAGGAATGCGACGAGGAGTGCCACTTCAGTGGTTAGACCAGGGTCCGTGCGGTCGCCGAGTGCGTAGGCGACGACCGTGGCCGCCGCGACGAAGCCGAGCGCGGTTGCGACGACGACGCTGTCCCCCACCACCATGGCGATCCCGCCGAGGAGGGAGACGAGCGCGAAGGTGCGAATGCCCGCGTATCCACGGCCGGGGCCGCTCCCTTTGCGCCGTTCGCGCTCTAACCCCAGGAGCAAGCCAATGCCCAGCGCTACCGCCAGGCGCGCGCCATCCGAATCCAGGTCGATGAGGCTCAGGTCCATTTAGAACCAGTGGCGGCGGCGGAAGAAGTAGGCCATGCCCAGCGCGACCCCGGCGATGCTGACGATCATCAGCGCGAAGCCTTCCTTGCTGTGAAGGCCGGGCACGTTATCGAAGTTGGTGCCGAAGACGCCGGTAATCAGCGTCCCAGGGAGGGCCAGCGCCGAAACGACGGCGAGCACCTTCATCACCTCGTTCAGCTTGTTGTTCAACGCGCTGAGATACATGTTCAACGCGACTTCGGTGTCTTCGCGGAGGGCCTCCAGCGTGAGGTCCACGCGGAGCAGGTGATCATAGACATCGCGGAAGTAGGGCCGGTCGGAAGCGTCCACCACATCGAACTCGCCCCGGCCAAGCCGGATCATGAACTGCAGCTCGGGAGTGAGCAGGCGGCGCAGCTTCCCGGCGGTCGCGCGCTGGGCCATCACGCGCCGGTGGTCCTGGCCGAAATGCCCGGCGACCAGGATGTGGTCTTCAATCTCGTCGAGCTCTTCGCCCATACTCGTGACCGTGGGCAGCATCGCGTCCACTGTGCGGTCGGCGACTTCGTAGAATAGTCCGGAAGCGCCGGGACGGATGTTCAGACCGTTCCCGAGCGCCTTGGCGAGTGCGTCGATGGCAGCCGGCTCGTCTTCGCGGTCGTGGTAGGTGATGAGGAACTCCTTGCCAAGGAAGACGTCCATCTCCTCCACCTTCGGTGGCGCGCCCGATTCCGCG